>CAMOHY010000092.1 GCA_946615495.1 uncultured Clostridia bacterium | reverse complement strand
TCAATTTGCTGTAAAATGGCATTTCCAGGCAATTCAGCCTGGAAATGCTCATTTTCCGGCCGCAAATTGATAGAGGAAGTAACCTCCGGTTGCTCCTCGGACCGGCAAAGCCAGTCCTGCGGATTGTTGATGAAAGGGCTTGGGCCCTTTCATACTTTCCTGTGGATTTGTCGGCAGTCTGGGACCGTTTCCAAGAGAACGGTCCCGTTTTTATACAGCAAAATGTGCATAAAACTGTGCAAGGTTCGTATCTTGTTCGGGATAACGAAATATGGTACAATTGATAACAGTTTTTAAAGAAATGCTGCAAGGCCTGCCGCCAAGAGGCGGGAGAGAAAGGAGCCTTTTATGGCGTTTCAAAGCCGGGAAGTTTTGCCGGGAATCTATCATATTCAGGATTGCATGGGGGTGTGCATGACGCTGCTGTGCGGGGAGAAAAGGGCCCTGCTGGTGGACACGGGCTACGGCCTGGAAAACGTGCGCTCCTATGTGGAATCCCTGACGGACAAGCCGGTGGACGTGATGCTCACGCATGGCCACCACGACCATGCCTTGGGCGCCCGATGGTTTTATTCCGTGTCCATCCTGAAGGCGGATTTTCCGGTGTACGATACGTATACAAGCGAAAAATGGCGGCGTCATGTGCTTGCCGGCGCCAGGGAAAAGGGAATCGGCACGGATGAAAGCGCTTACCTTGCCAGCCTCATGCCCGCGCCGTCGGCGCTGAAGGAGGGGGAGGCGGACCTGGGCGGCCTGACCGCGCGTTTGATTGCCTGTCCCGGCCATACGCCCGGCTCAGCAGCGGTTTACGTGCCGGAAAGGAGCCTGCTGCTCACCGGCGACGATTGGAACCCCTGCACTTGGCTGTTTTTCCCGGAAGCGCTGAGCGCGCAGGACTACCGGCGCAATGTGCGAAGGCTTCTTTCCCTGCCCTTTGACAGCGTGCTCTGTTCCCATCAGCCTCGTTTGTTTGACCGGACATATCTGGACAGCTTCATGCAAAGCCTTACCGGCGGCTGCCTGGAAAAAGCGCGGAGGGTGGATACGGGCAGTTCTATGGGCATCCGGACGGCGGAGGCGCAATTGCCCATGGGACAAGTTTTGGTGTTTGACCGGGATAAATTCGAGCAGCGGAAAGCGGAAGGGATGACAAAAGATGATTGAGAAAAAAATAACAGTGCGGGCCGGAGAAAAGGCCGCGTTTCGGAATTTGACCGCCCAGTGCGTGGGCACCGGCAGGCTGGATTTGGCCCTGCACCAGGAATATCAGGATCAGCTTCGGGCGGTGCAGGAGCTGTGCCATTTTCAGCATATCCGCGGTCACGGCCTGCTCAGCGACCAGATGGGCATTTATCAGGAGCATACCGATAAAAACGGGCAAAGAATCGTGGAGTATTGCTTCACATACCTGGACCGGGTGATGGACAGCTACTTAAAAAACGGCCTGACGCCCTTCCTGGAATTGGGCTTCATGCCGGAAAAGCTGGCTGCGGGGGAACAGACCCTGTTTTACTGGAAAGCCCACACCACCCCGCCCAAGCGCATGGAGGATTGGCAGGCCCTAATAAAAGCAACCTTGGAGCATTTGAAGCGCCGCTATGGGGAAGAGAGGGTGCAGGCCTGGCCTTGCGAAATTTGGAACGAACCCAACCTGCCGGGCTTTTGGGAAAACGCGGATAAGCAAAAGTATTTGGCGCTTTACAAGGCGACCGTGCAGGCGGTCAAGGAGGTTCTTCCCGGCATGAAGGTGGGCGGCCCCGCCATCTGCGGCGGAACGGGCAGCCAGCAGTGGATTGCCGATTTTCTTTCCTTCTGCCGGGATGAAAAAGTGCCGGTGGACTTCGTGACCCGCCACGCTTATATGGGCCAAACCCCGGAGCATAAGGGCCGCTACCTGTACCACGCCATGAACCGGCCGGAGGACCTGATTGCCGAAATGCAGGAAAGCCGGAATGTGATCGATTCCTTCCCGGAATACAAGGGGCTGCCCATGCACATTACCGAATTCAATACCAGCTATCATCCCTTCTGTCCCATTCACGACACGGTGTACAACGCCGCCCTGTGCGCTGCGCTCCTGTCCCGTCTGGGCGATGTGGCGGACAGCTACAGCTATTGGACCTTCGGAGACGTGTTTGAGGAGCAGGGCATTCCCACCCGTCCCTTCCACGGCGGCTTTGGGCTGATGGCCAACGGGCTTATTGCCAAGCCCACCCTGTGGGTATTCAGTTGGTTTGCGGGCCTATTGGGTGAACCAAAGTACCGGGACGAGGAGGCGGTGATCGTCCGGCGCGGGCAGGATGGCGGGTATGAAGCCGTGCTGTGGAACCTGGAGGATGCGGAAAAACGGGTGGAAATTTGCCTGCCTTTGACGGGAGATGCCGCCGTGATAGCGGAATGGGTGGACGAAGAGCATGGCAATCCGCTCAAGGCCTGGCATTTGCTGGGCGAACCGGCGGATTTGAATGAAGAGCAGCTTTCCTTCCTGCGCGCGGCGGGAAAACCGGGCGAAACCGTGCTTGCGCCGGAAAAAGAAAAAGGCGGCCAAAAAGTTACGGTAACGCTGAAAAAGAACGCCGTCATGCGCCTGCGGATGGTGCCGGTGGAAAAGCGGCCGGATTACGGCTATGATTATTCCTATTACTGCGAATGACGAGGGGGAAATTTCATGAGCGATTGGGTAAACCGGCGGTCCTGGCTGAAGGATTTGCCCTGGCCCGCCTCGGAAAACGCCGTTTCGCCCCTGGACACGGCGGAATATGAATTAAAGGCTTTTTTTGCTGCACGGACGGACACGGCGGCGTGCCAATTGGTTCCTGATCTCAAGGAGGGCTATGAGCTCACAAAAACGCAAAATGGCTTTCTGGTGCGCGGCGGAAAAACGGGCGTGCTTTACGGCGCGTATGCCCTCATCCGGGCGCTGTCCTCCTTTTCTCCGGTTCCTGAGGGCGTGCAGCAGCCTTATTATCCTTTGCGCATGCTCGATTGCTGGGACAATATGGACGGCACGGTGGAGCGGGGCTATGCCGGGCGGTCTTTGTGGTTTGAAGGCGGAAGCTTTTCCTACGAGCCCGCCCGCATCCGCCAATTGGGCCGGATGCTCTCCAGCGTGGGCATCAACGTGCTGTGCCTGAACAATGTGAACGTGCACCAGCCCGCCCAGCGCCTGCTGGATGATTTGCTGGAGGATACGGCCCGCTTTGCCGCCCTTTTGCGGCCCTTCGGCGTCCGGCTGATGGTCAGCGTGGATTTTTCCCAGCCCCTGCAGCAAGGCCTGGGCACCGCCGACCCGCTGGATGAGGAGGTGCAGCGCTGGTGGGCGGATACCGCCAAGCGCGTGTGGGATAGAATTCCCGATTTGGCGGGCTTCCTGGTCAAAGCGGACAGCGAACACCGGCCCGGCCCCAACACCTACGGCCGCACCCACGCCCAGGGCGCCAATATGCTGGCCAGGGCCATCGCGCCCTACGGCGGCTTTCTGGTATGGCGGGCATTTGTGTATAACTGCATGCAGGATTGGCGAGATACGAAAACGGACCGGCCCAGAGCGGCTTACGATCTGTATAAGCCGCTGGACGGAGCGTTTGACGGCAACGTGATTTTGCAGGTGAAGCACGGGCCCTACGATTTTCAGGTGCGGGAGCCGCTGTCGCCGCTGCTGCTTGGCATGAACAGCACCGCCCTGGCCCTGGAAGTGCAGCTTGCCCAGGAATACACCGGCCAGCAGATTGACCTGTACGCCATGCCGCCTATGTGGCGGGAGGTGTTCAGCCAAATGGGGAAGGAGCGGGTGCGGGCCGTTGCCGCGGTGAGCAATCTGGGACGGGACGGCTGCTGGACAGGCCATCCCTTCGCGGCGGTGAACCTGTTTGCCTACGGCCTTTTTGCCTGGAATCCGGACAGCGATCCGGCAGCCGTCATCCGCCAGTGGGCGCGCCTGAGCTATGCTTTGCCCAAGGAGCAGGAAACCCGGCTTTCGGATATGCTGCTGCGCAGCCGTTCCGTATACGAAAAATACACCGCCACTCTGGGCCTGTGCTGGATGATTACGCCCAACACGCACTACGGCCCCAATCCTTACGGCTACGAATTTCAGGCCTGGGGCACCTATATCCGGGCGGACCGGAACGCCGTGGGCATTGACCGCACCGCCCAGGGCACCGGCTATACGGACCAGTATCCGTCCGCGCTGCGGGATTTGTACGCTTCCCTTGACACTTGTCCGGACGGGCTGCTCCTTTTTTTCCACCGCCTGCCTTACGATTACCGCATGCGGGATGGCCGCACCCTGATCCAGCGCATTTACGACGACCATTTTGAGGGCTGCGCCCAGGCGGAGGAAATGGCGAATGCGCTGAGCGGGCTTTCCCTGCCCGCTCCGGACCGGGAGGAGGCCCTAAAACGCATGGAGCGGCAAATAAAGAACGCGCGGGAATGGCGCGATGTGGTGAATACCTTCTTTTACCGCTATACCGGCGTTCCCGACGCCCACGGGCGGACCATTTATCCGTAAGAATTTTAGAATCGCACAACAAAAAGAAATGGAAAGGCGCACCTTTCACCGCTGGTTGCGGGGTGAAGGGTGCGCCTTGATCGTATTTTCATTTCAAAAAGATACGCTGAAGAAAATTTTTTTTGACTGCCGGAGAGGGGGAAGGCTCGATCTCCAGGATATGCCAGCCCACGGCGTTGAACACAGTGGTTTCGCCGTACTGGATGCGGCGGGGCAGGTTGTGGCCGTAGCTTTGGTGCACGTGGCCGTGAATGAGGTATTGGGGATGGTACTTGTCCATCAAGGACAGGAAGCAGGCAAAGCCACGGTGGGCGTTGTCCGGCGCGTCGCCGTAGCCCTGGGGCGGGGCGTGGGTGATGACGATATCCACGCCGCCGGCTTTGCGGAGCTTGCGCTCCACACGCTTGATGCGCTTTTCCATTTCCTGCTCGGTGTATTGGTAAGGTCCTGGGTTATACCGGGCGCAGCCGCCCAGGCCCAGAATGCGCAGGCCGTTCACCGTTATCAATTCATCGTCCACGCATTCGCAGCCTTCGGGGGGAAATTGAACGTACCCCTTATCATGGTTCCCGTGCACATAGTATAAGGGCTTGCTGCCCATGGTAACGAGAAATTCCAGGTATTCCTGCTTCAAATCGCCGCAGGAGAGAATAAAATCAATGCCGCTCAGCCTGCCCGGCTGATAAAAATCCCACAGATACGGGCTTTCCTCATCAGCAATCAAAAGAATTTTCATACGGAAGGTTCCTCCGCCTTGGGGGGAATGCTCTCCCGGTAAATGCCCAGCAGCCGCACCAGCTTTTGAGACTGGGGCAGCAATTCATCAAAGCTGGGAATAGCGCCTTCGATGTTGTCGCACAGCCAATCCGCCCGCATCAATTCCTCCGGGGTAAAGCGGTGGGCGCCGTCGCTGACCGTATTGCCCTGCTGGTCGGTAATGACAGTCAGGAAGGGGTCAATGGTTTCGGAGATAATGCCTTTTTTCAGAATGTCCGCCAATTGCTTCATGCCGGCGGGCAATTCTTCGTCTATTTCAACATTTACTACGCCCGTGCTGATGCCCCACCAGTCGTTGATGGCATGGCGGCTGTCGCGCAGGGATTCCACGCCGCCGTTCAGCAGGGACTGCATGGTCTTTTCGTAATATTTGCCCCAATTCCACCGGGGAGAGCCCAGGGATTGCAGCTTTCCGCCGGGATGAATCATATAGGTGCCCAGGTCCCAGGAAAGGCCGCTGCTGCTGCCCGCCTCGTCCCGGTTGGAAATAACGGTGATGCCGTCGTTTTTGAATTCCAGAATGGGGTTTCCGGGGAGGCAGCTCCATTTGAGGTATACCTTGGCCCGCGGGTTGGTCAGCCTGGCGCCCAGGGCGAAGGCGTCCACGGCGGCGGTAACGCCCATGATGGGGTAATTGGCCACATAGCCGATGCGGTCATCCCGCGTCATGGCCCCGGCAATGGCGCCGGTGATGAACTTGCCCTCGTAAATGCGGCAGTAATAGCTGCGCACCCCCGCATAGGGCATGGACAGGGAGCAGTTGAACACCGCCACGTTTTTGTGCTTGCTGGCAACGAGGCGGCAGGCGTCAATGAGGGTGGGGGAGGTGGCAAAAATCACGTTGGCCCCGGCCTGGATGGCTTTTTCCATGGTTTCGTCCGCGCCGCCGTCCAGACAAAGATAATCGCTCACCTGAATGGATGCGCCCAGCTTTTCTTCCAGATATTTTTGCCCCTGCATATGGGCGGCGGCCCAGGCGCTCTTTTGCGGGTCGTAATCGTAAATGAAGGCGGCGTGCAGCCGGGGAGCGCCCAAAATGCGGTTCAAAAGGCCTTTTTCCTTCTCTTCTGGCTCCGTGCTGACGGAAATGGGCTCTCCCTGGGCAAGCAGGCGGATATCGGGCCACAGGGCGCTCAAATCCTGCCGGATTTCATCGCTGGATTGCTTGCGCATTTCCGCAAAGGGATGCACCTGCACATAGGAAAGCAAAGCGTCCCCCGCTGTCAGGGGCAGCTTTTCGGTGTTCAGTTCCTGAAAGATGATGGAAAACCGGCGGAAATCGTTGCTGAATTCCCGGCGGTCATCCTCCGTCCATTCCTGGTCCGGCTCAAAGCCCAGAGCGGCCTGCAGCTTGGCATAGCTGCCTAATTGGGAAAAAGTGACCAGGTAGGTGCGGCTCACCTTATAGAATTTCAAAAATTCATAGTAAATTTGAACGTCCTTGTCCTCCGACAGCGGGGGTATGATGCGGGTGACGAGGCCCGGAATGCTGGGCGCGTCGTAGCTTTTAAGGACGCTTACCCGTTTATTGCCTTCCTGCACGTAGAAATTGCCCAGGTATTCAAAGCAGGTGATAGGATCGGTGATGCCGCCCTCACTCAAATGCGCTTCGCAAAGGTTCACCCATTTGTTGCCGAATTCGGTGTTCATATCCAAAAGCGGCATGAAATTGCCCGCGAAGGCCGTTTTCCGCCCGCCCGTCAGGGTGCCGATGATGCGGTCTGCGGGAATATCCACCAGGCCGATCTTTACCGTTTCCGTAGCGGAGGAGGTGTCCAAAATGTCATCCAGCACCGGGGGAAAGGGCGAAACGCCCTTGGCCATGCAGGCGCTGTAATATTTTTTGCCCCGCTTCAGGGCATCGTTAAACTGCTGAATCGCTTCTGCTCTGCTCATGTTTCCTCCATTGCAGCGGGTGGAAAAATTCGTGGAATCACCCGATGCGGGGTCATTATAGCCAACATGCGCCCAAAAGGCAATGACTCTTTCCTGCGTTTTCTGACCGGAAAGGACATGAAAAGGTAAAAATTCCTTTCTTCCTTCTGAAACAGACGGTTTGGGCGGCGGCAGCTATGCCGGAAAAGGAAAAAACAGCGTTCGGGTTTCATTTCGCCCGAACGCCGTTTTTTTGTTCTTACTGCTTTAACGCTTCGTATACTTTTTGGAAAGCGTCCTTGTACTGGTATTTCAGGTCGAACAGTCCGCCATAGGGGCTGTTCAGGTTGTACACGTAGTTGCCCTTGGGAGCGTTGGTGTCCGTCAGGCCCCAGATGGAAACGGCCTTTAAGGGATTGCCGCCTTCACCGTTCAAGCCCATGAACAGCTGAAACAGCTTGGCGTAGTATTCCGCGTGCTTATCTGCTTGGCTTAGGTCGAAGTTGCGCACGGCCATTTCGGTAATCTGCACTTCCAGGCCCATGTCCGCATAGCTCAAAATGGCGTCCCGGATCATGTCCA
>CAMOHY010000091.1 GCA_946615495.1 uncultured Clostridia bacterium | reverse complement strand
CAGAAAGGATGTCATGACATAGCCAAATTGGCCTTGATAGGTAACGGCGCACCAAACCTGGCCCCGGCTGCTGACCGCCAGGGCCGAGCCGTTGGGAATGGTCATAAGCACCTTGGCGGAGCTGCTGGCTGTTTGCCGCAGGTTTAAAGAGCCGCCGCTGGTGGATACATAGGCAATGCCGGCGCCGGAAATGGGCGTCTGGGCAGGCTGCGCCGTGGGCAGCGCGGTAGGCTGAGCGGAGGAAAAACGCAGGAACGATGTCATCACGAATCCCGTAGTGCCCTGATAGACCGCCGCGCACCACACGTCTCCCCGCGAAATGATCTGGAGGGGAGCGCCGTTGGGAACGGTAAAAAGAATTTTGGACGAGTTATTGGCATATTCACGGAAATTGAGCGAACCGCCGGTGGTGCTCACCCAGGCCGTTTCTCCAAAGGAAGCGGAAGGAACGGAGGTTGGCGCGGCGGTGGGCAAAGCGGTGGGAAGGGCGGTAGGCGCAGCGGTGGGCTGGGCCGAAGGCAAGGGCGCGCCAAAGGAAAGGTATTGGCTCATCACATAGCCGCTGTCCCGCCCATAGGTGACGGCGCACCAGGCCGCGCCCCGCGCGTTCACCGTCACCCACGCGCCGTAGGGAATGGTGGCGATCACGCGGCCTGATGGGCTGGCCGTTTCCCGCAGGTTCAGCGACCCTCCGCTTGTAACCACCATGGCCTGCATAGCGGTTTGTCCCGGATAAACGGGAGCCGCCGTAGGCAGGGCGGTGGGCTGGGCGGTGGGAATCACTACCGGCGCGCCGGTGGGCGCAGACTGCGAAAAGGACAAATATTCGGTCATGACATAGCCCGTCATGCCGTTATATATCACGCAGGTCCAGGCCGAGCCCTGCATGGTGACGATCACCTTTTCCCCGTTGGGGATCACGCCAAGCACCTTGGCCGCGGAATTGGCGCTTTGCCGCAGGTTCAGCGATCCGCCGTCAGTCACAACGGTGGCAACAGCGCCGCCGGAGGAAGGGGCTTGCGGCGCCGCGGTGGCCCAGGGCACAGCGGTTGGCTGGGATATGATGCCGGAGGAGGGCGCGAAGGACGGGGCCAGGGCGTACAAAAGCGTCAGCGTTTGGTTTCCCGCCACGCCGTCGGCGCTCAGCCCATGCTGCCGCTGGAAGGACTTTACCACCGCCGCGGTAGCCGCCCCATAGCGCCCATCCGTATCAATGGAATAGCCCAGGGAGCGAAGGGCCAGCTGCATGTTCATCACATCGCTGCCCTCCATGCCTCTCTCCAGCTTATCATAGGCCAAAGCGGCGCTTAAAAAAACGAATAAAAATGCCAGCGCCAGCGCCACGGCCCGAATCAAATGGTGCCTCATGCGTTTTTCGCCTCCCTGCGGGTGTGCTTCGCGTTTTTATGGAATAAACCACAAAAGATACGTTTCTTTCGCTTTTTTTCTTGCAGTTTCCTGTGCATCTTATCATAATTTCATAAAGTTGTAAACAAAAAGGACGAATGTGTTACAAAAAGGAAACAATTTCACACCTGTCCATTTTTTCCCTGAAACTTGATCTTGTTTCCGTTTGAATCTCATGGTATGATAGAGTGGGATGTGATGGAACTTACAAAAGGAGGCCCCTGTTTTTTATGGCCGGAATTGGACGCTTTACCGGGGTTAGCCTGGCGGACATGATGCCGCTGTGCATGCCCTGGGACGATATAAACGGCCGCTTGCAGCCGGTGTTTTCCGGCGCGGCGGCCAAGCTTTCCCTTGAACTGGCTTCTACCGCCTATGACCTGAACGTGGATGCCTGGCGGGAGGCGGGCTGGCGGGATATTTCCTATCAGGTGGATAACACCCTGCTCACCGGCCCTACCCTGAACCGCGCGGGCAGCGGCGGCCTCGGCGGGGCCATCAGCGATTATTTTCAGTTTTTAGCGCAGGCGCGGTTAAAGCGCATAAACCCCATCAGTCAAATTCGAGGCGCGCTGCGCCAGAAGGAAAATGTGGACACCTGCAAGGCCGTCGTTATGCTGCATCCGCTTAGCGCAGGCCGGTATCTGGTGGCCATTGGGTTCATGGGCACGGGAAAAAGGCTTTACGACTGGGTGTCTAATTTCAGGCTCAGCGAAGAGGAAGGCATGCACGCGGGCTTTTTGCAGCTCACAAAGGAATTTGAAAAAAACTGCGGCGCCATTTCTTTTCCCGAAACGGCCCAGGAGCTGCATTTGCCCCAGCTGACCCTGAGCGATATTTTAGCCGAATGCGCCCAGCCCTCCAGCCGTTTCCGCATTTGGATGGCGGGCCACAGCCAGGGCGGCGCGGTGATGCAGCTTTTTGCTTACCGGGCCATTCGCGCAGGCGTGCTCCGGCAGCACATGACCGGCTATGGCTTTGCTTCCCCCAGCGCAGTTTATACGCACCCCGCCTGCGATTTAAGCGCCTTTCCCCTGTTTCACATCCTGAACGCCTACGACGTATTTCCCAAGATGGGCGCGCTGCTGCACATCGGTCAATGCCGTATCGCCTATCCGGATGAAAAAATGCGCGCCGCCTGCTACCGCGCCGCCTGGCAGGACCCCGTTTACCGCGCCGTTTCCGTGCTGCTGCGCGGCGTAAAGGACTGCGCGAGCGGCTTTCTGCTGGTGCTATCCGTGGTCAAGGCGCTGGAAAATGTGCCCTCGGACGACGCCATGGCCGTGCTGAACGGTTTTGTGGGCTCCTTCATTCCGGAAAGGCTGCTGGGTCCGCTGGGCAGCCGGAAGGAGGAAATTTTGCTGTCTCTTTCCAGAAAGCTTACGGAGAGCTACCATCTCGCCTCCGGCGGCAGGAATATTCCTTCCGCGGAGCTTTCCCTGCTCCAAAAACGCGTTTTGAACGTTATGGATCAGTTCGGCCCCCGTTCCTTTTCCAAAGCCGTTATGCAGTATATTTCCCTTTCCCATAAGCTGCGGGGGGAAACGGCGGAAAACGGCGCCGCATCCTATCAGTACATTGTCAATCAAGGCCTGTCCTCGCTGCGGCAAAAGGTTTGGTATTCTCCGGCCTGCTGCCTGTTCCCCGGCGAAAGGTCCCCTTCGCGCAGGCTGGGCGGCAGCCGGTTTGCACAGTTTTCAAGAATGAAGGACCAAAGAAAACATAGGAGGCTTTCATGAGCATACAGACCGTGATTTCCCTCTTGGGCGGCCTGGCCTTTTTCCTCTTTGGCATGCGCGTGATGGGCGACGGCTTGGAGCGCGCCGCCGGGCCTAAGCTTAAGCACTTCCTGTCGCTGATGACCCGGAACAAGGTAATCGCCCTGCTCACCGGCATATGCGTTACGGCCATCATTCAGTCCTCTGGGGCCACGACAGTGATGGTGGTGGGCTTTGTAAACGCTCAGCTGCTCACCCTGGCCCAGTCCGTAGGCGTTATCATGGGCGCCAATATCGGCACAACAGTCACGTCCCTGCTCCTTTCCATCAAGTTTGATCCCGGCCCCATATTTGCCTTCGCGGGCATGCTCATGATAATGGTTTTTGACAAAAAAGAGCAGCTCAAGCAGGCGGGCACGGTGTTCATGGGCTTGGGCGTCCTGTTTATCGGCATGAACCTGATGAGCGCGTCCACCGAGCCTCTGCGCGAATGGCCGGTCTTTCTCAATTTGATGCAGAGCGTGCAGAACCCTGTTCTGGGCCTGCTGATCGGCATTGCGGTAACGGCGCTTTTGCAAAGCTCCTCTGTTTCCGTGGGTATCATCCAGGTGCTGGCCGCCGGCGGGCTGGTGAGCATGGAGGGCGCGCTGTTCCTGGTGCTGGGCGCCAAAATCGGCGCGTGCACGCCGTCCCTTTTGTCCATGGCCAATTCCAGCGTGTCCGCCAAGCGCACGGCCATGATCCATTTGCTGTTCAACGTGGTAAGCGCCTTGCTGATCCTTTTGCTCACCGCCGTCTTTCCCCTGGCCTCCTGGGCCCAGCAATTGGTGCCCGGCAATCCCAAGCTTTGCATTTCCTTCATGCACATTTCCACCAGCGTCGTGTGCACCCTGCTGCTTTTGCCCATCAGCGATCTGCTGGTAAAGCTTTCCTGCTTTCTAATCCGCGGGCAGGATGAAGAAAGAACGCCCATCAAAATGCAGTACTACGATGAGCGGCTGCTGAAAACCCCGGCCCTGGCGGCGGACCAGCTGTACCGTGAGGTGTGCCGTATGGGCAGGGAAACCCACGATCATTTGCTCCTGGCCCTGGACGCCCTGCGCACCATGGACCTGAGCAAGGAGCAGGAAATCAACGACCATGAAGAATTGGCCGATTACCTGGAGGAAGCCATCACGGAAGGCCTGGTGGCCGTGATGCCGCTGGACCTGAGCGAACGGGAAAGCAAGCGGGTGGCGGAGCTGTTCCACGTCGTTACCGACATTGAGCGCATCAGCGACCACGCCATGAACTTATTCGGCCTGGCCAAAGAGCGGGTGGCCCGCGGCGCGAAAATGTCCGAAAAGGCGGACGCGGAACTGCAGGATTTGTTCAGCCACGCCATGCGTGTGCTGGATTCCGCCCTGGAGGGATTGGAGGAATGGGCCATTCCCGATTCCATTATGACTTTGCTAAAGGAGGAAGAGCAGCGGGTGGACGATATGACGGACGCCCTGCGCAAAAAGCACATTGACCGCTTGAAGGACCATAAATGCACCCCCAAGGCGGGCGTTATTTTCCTGGAAGCCATCAACAATCTGGAGCGCGTGGCCGACCACGCCGTCAATATCGCCACCTGCGCCCGCGAGGAATCCCTGCACACGCATAACGCCTAAGCCGGCGCATTGGCAAAGCTAATTCAGGCTGAACTGCCTGGAAATGCCATTTTATAGCAAATGGATGTTCCCATCGAAAGACTGCTTGCAGACTTTCGATGGCAGAGCATCGGCTTTGTCGATGCTCTGTTCCGTGAAAAGTGCCCGGCGCTTTTCACGGTTTTTTTATGTGCTTCTTTTGTTTTTCCTTTTTTAGCCTTGTTTGGCGGGGGTATTTTTGCTATAATGATTTTTGTTCCGTCTTTTCGGATATTTTTTGCAAAGGAAGCCATTCATGAAAACGACTGTCCAACGCCTCGCCCTGCCCGAAAACAAACGCATCCTCATGACGAGCGATATCCACGGCCACGCCGACGGCCTGCGCGCCGTGCTGAAAAAGGCAGGCTTCAGCCAAGAAGATATTCTCATCATCGTGGGCGATCTGGTGGAAAAAGGTCCCCAGAGCTTAAAAACGCTGCGTTTGGTAATGGATTTATGCAGGACCCATACGGTGTATCCTCTGATGGGCAACGTGGACCTGTGGCGGCTGGAATTTTTGCAAAGCGGCAATCCGGAACGCTGGCGGGAAATGGCGGAATATTCTTTTCACGCCGTGGAATGGTGGGGCGGCAGCCTGCTGCATGAAATGTGCGCCGAGGTGGGCCGGCCTTTAACAAGGGATACGGATATCATTTCCCTCTTTCCCCTTATTCAGCGGCATTTTGCTCCGGAAATCGCTTTTATCGCGCAGCTGCCTACCATTCTGGAAACGCAGCGTATGATCTTTGTCCACGGCGGCATTCCCCACGAGGATTTGGCCGCCCTCCAGGGCACGGACGCCTATCCCCTGCTTAAGTTTGACGATTTTTACAGCGCGGGCCTGTCGTTTCGCAAATGGATTGTGGTGGGCCATTGGCCCGCGGTGCTCTACAGCAGGACCTATCCCGTTTTCAGCCCTCTCATTGACCGGGAACGGCGCATCGTTTCCCTGGATGGGGCCTGCGGCGTCAAGCGGGAAGGGCAATTGAACCTGCTATCCATCCCCTCCTGCGAAAGCACGGATTTTACCCTGTATACGTGGGACCATTTGCCCCGCATCACCGCATTGGACGCCCAGCAGCCCTCCTCCGGCGAAAAGGCCCGCTACATCCGCTGGAATGACCACGCGGTGCAGCTGCTGCAAAAAGGCGAAGAAATGTCCCAGGTACTCTACCATGGCCAGCCCATGGACGTGCCGACCCAATATATTTTCGATCACGACGGCGTGCTCAGCTGCTCCGATACCACGGACTACGCGCTGGAGGCCGCGCCGGGAGATGAAATGTACCTGATTTTGCAATTGAAAAATGGCTGCTATGTGAAAAAGAACAGTGTATCCGGCTGGTACTACGGCCGGTATGAAATGAACGAGGTGAAAAAATCATGAAGCTTTGGGGCGGAAGATTTCAAAAAGAAACCAACCATATGGTGGACGATTTTCATTCCTCCATTTCCTTTGACAAACGCCTGTTTCCCCAGGATATCAAGGGCAGCATGGCCCACGCCAAAATGCTGTGCCGCCAGGGCATTTTAAGCCCGGAGGACGAGCGGGCTATTCAGGAAGGATTAAAGAGTATCCTGAGCGACATGCAGGCGGGCAAGATCGATTTTCCGGCGGAAAGCGAAGATATTCACATGCTGGTGGAGCAAATTCTCACCCAGCGCATCGGCGACGCGGGCAAACGCCTGCACACCGGCCGCAGCCGCAACGACCAGGTGGCCACCGACATGCACCTGTACGCCATGGACACCTGCGGCGACACCCTGGCCCTGCTTTATGAGCTGGAAGAAACGCTGCTTTCTCTGGCGGAAAAGCACGCTCAGGACGTGATGCCCGGCTATACCCACCTTCAGCGTGCCCAGCCCATTACCCTGGGGCACCATTTGATGGCGTATTTTGAAATGTTCCGGCGGGACATTATTCGGGTGCAGAATGCCCGGCGCGCCGCCGACTGCTGCCCCCTGGGCAGCGGCGCCCTGGCAGGCACCACTTATCCTTTGGACCGGGAATTTACCGCCCAGGAACTGGGCTTTTCCCAGGTGAGCCAAAACAGCCTGGATGGGGTCAGCGACCGGGATTTCCTGCTGGATTATCTGTCCGCCGCCTCCATCGGCATGATGCACCTGTCCCGCTTCTGCGAAGAATTGGTGCTGTGGAGCAGCCTGGAGTTTGGCTTCCTCACCCTGGACGACGGCTTCGCCACCGGCTCCTCCATGATGCCGCAGAAAAAGAATCCGGACGTGGCGGAGCTCATCCGGGGAAAAACCGGCCGGGTCTATGGCGACCTGACCGCCCTGCTGACAGTTATGAAGGGGCTGCCACTGGCCTACAACAAGGACATGCAGGAGGATAAGGAAAACTATTTCGACGCGCGGGATACCTGGCTCAAATGCCTGCACGTGTTCACCGAAATGCTGCGCACAGCCACCTTCCGCGTAAAGAACATGCACAGCAGCGCCAACGCGGGCTTTGCCAACGCCACCGACTGCGCCGATTATCTGGTCAAGCGCGGCGTGCCCTTCCGGGACGCCCACGCCGTGTCCGGACGCCTGGTGGCTTACTGCCTGGACAAGGGCTGCGCTTTGGACGATCTGTCCCTGGAGGAATTGCGTTCCTTCTCCCCTGCCTTTGAAAAGGACGTGTACCAGGCCATCTCTCTCCATTCCTGCGTAGCCGCCCGAAAGCTGACCGGCGGCCCTGTGCCGGAACGGGTGCTCGCCGCCGTTCAGGCTGGCCGCGCCTGGCTGGAAAAGCAAAAAGAGGATTGATCGCTTTTCATCAAGACCCTTTCAAGCCCTTGCGGCGTCCACCCCGGATGTGGATGAAACAAAATGAAGAGTCTGGACGGGCCCTTCGGTGCGTCCCGGTGTTTTCGACACGCGGATATGCTGTGCGCAATTCAAATGCGCATGGCACAGAGCATCGACAAAGTCGATGCTCTGCCATCGAAAGTCTGCAAGCAGTCTTTCGATGGGAACATCAATT
>CAMOHY010000090.1 GCA_946615495.1 uncultured Clostridia bacterium | reverse complement strand
CTACAGCTTCTCGTCATGTTTTTTGTGCGCTTTTTTGTTTGCGAGACAGCCCCATCCTTTCCTGGGGTTTGTCGACAGTCTGAGGGCTGGCAAAGCCGGTCCTCAGATTATCTGAAAAGTAGCATCTCGAAAAAGAGTTGAAGAAAATGCAAGCCGGAAACGCAACCATTTCAATCCGCAGCGGCGGCATGTACGCCGCGAGGAGAAAAATTCTGGAGCGGCGCTTGTCCCCGCGGAAGAATTTTTCATTCCTCTCAAATTTTCCGGCCGTGATGCAAAGCATCACAGGAAAATTTGCAGCCCGTGAAAAGTGATTTTTCACTTTTCACGGAAGCATCGGCTTTGCCGATGCGCAAAGGACCGCCTCGCGGGGAGGCGGTCCTTTGAATATTGATGAGGCTTTATGCTTCTTAGTACATTCCGCCCATGCCGGGGTTGGCGGCGGGAGCGGCGGGTTCGGGCGCGGGAATATCCGTTACCAGGGATTCGGTGGTGAGCACCATGGCGGCCACGGAGGAGGCGTTCTGCAAAGCGGAACGGGTTACCTTGGTGGGGTCGATGATGCCGCGCTCGATCATATCCACATATTCGCCCTTGAGCGCATCGTAGCCATAGCCGGTCTTGCGGCTGCGGCGGATGTTTTCAATGATGACGGCGCCGTCGATGCCCGCGTTCAGGGCGATCTGACGCATGGGCTCTTCCATGGCGCGCAGCACGATCTGCACGCCGGTCTTGGCGTCGCCCGCGTTCTTGGAAACCAGGGACTGCACCTTGGAGATGGCGTTGAGCAGGGCCACGCCGCCGCCGGGCACGATGCCCTCTTCCACTGCGGCGCGGGTAGCGGCCAGCGCGTCTTCAATGCGCATCTTGCGTTCCTTCATTTCGATTTCGGTAGCGGCGCCCACCTGAATCACAGCCACGCCGCCAGCCAGCTTAGCCAGCCGCTCCTGCAGCTTTTCACGGTCGTAATCGCTGGTGGTTTCGGCGATCTGCGCCTTGATCTGGCCCACGCGGTTCTTAATTTCTTCCTTGTCGCCCGCGCCGTCGACGATGGTGGTGTTTTCCTTATCCACCTTCACCTGATGCGCCTGGCCCAGCATATCCAGGGTGGCTTCCTTGAGCTCCAGGCCCAGTTCTTCGCTGATGACCTGGCCGCCGGTCAGGATGGCGATATCCCGCAGCATTTCCTTGCGGCGGTCGCCGAAGCCAGGAGCCTTCACAGCCACGCAGGTAAAGGTGCCGCGCAGCTTGTTCACAACCAGGGTAGCCAGGGCTTCGCCTTCCACGTCCTCAGCGATGATGAGCAGCTTGCGGCCGGCCTGCACCACCTGCTCCAGCACGGGCAGGACTTCCTGGATGTTGCTGATCTTCTTATCGGTAATCAGGATATAGGGGTTATCCAGCTCGGCCACCATCTTATCGGTGTCCGTTACCATGTAAGCGGAAGCGTAGCCGCGGTCAAACTGCATGCCTTCCACGGTGGTCAGCTCGGTCTTCATGGTCTTGCTTTCTTCCACGGTGATCACGCCGTCCTTGCCCACCTTTTCCATGGCGTCGGAAATGAGCTGGCCGATGGCTTCGTCACCGGCGGAAATGGAAGCCACCTGGGCGATGGCCTGCTTGCCGCTGATGGGACGGGAGATTTCCTTCAGGCCTTCCACAGCCGCTTCGGTAGCATCCTCGATGCCGCGCTTGAGCACCATGGGATTGGCGCCGGCAGCCAGGTTCTTGAGGCCTTCGCGCACGATGGCCTGGGCCAGCAGGGTGGCGGTGGTGGTGCCGTCGCCGGCCACGTCGTTGGTCTTGGTGGCGACTTCCTTGATCAGCTGAGCGCCCATGTTTTCATAGGGGTCCTTCAGCTCGATTTCCTTGGCGATGGTGACGCCGTCATTGGTGATGAGGGGAGCGCCGTACTTCTTGTCCAGCACGACGTTGCGGCCCTTGGGGCCGAGGGTGATTTTCACGGTATTCGCCAGCTGATCGATACCAGCCTGCAGGGAGCGGCGGGCATCCTCGCCGTATCTGATTTGCTTCGCCATAATCGTATTCCTCCGTATCTGTTATTCTACCACAGCCAGAATGTCGCTCTGACGGACCAGGATGTATTCCTGATCTTCCAGCTTGACTTCGGTGCCGGCATATTTGCTGTAAATGACCTTCTGGCCGACCTTCACCGCCATGGTGACTTCCTTGCCATCCACCATGCCGCCGGGGCCAACGGCCAGCACTTCCGCCATCTGGGGCTTTTCCTTGGCGGCAGAGGTGAGGATGATGCCGCTCTTGGTGGTTTCTTCCGCTTCCACATTCTTGATGACCACGCGGTCAAACAAAGGCTTTACGTTCATAAGGCTCCTCCTTAATAATTGAATCACGTTTTTCAGGGCTGTTAGCACTCATGATTGTCGAGTGCTAAATCATCCTTGCATAGTGTACTTCATTCAGCCGTTGGACGCAAATGATTTTTTTCTTAAATTCAGGAAAATTCAGCGAAATTTTATGATTATCGGTTAAAATTGGCCATTTCATCTATATTTTCTTTTATTTTCTTTTATTTTCTTCTATTTTTATTTTTCCTGTTCAAAGAATGTGATTCCTGTGCTATAATTTCTCCGCTGAAAAGGAGGAGAAGCCATGCTTTCCACGCTGCTGCTTGCCTGGTATGACGAACACAAGCGAAGCCTGCCCTTCCGGGGCGCCGGAGACCCTTACCGCATTTGGGTGAGCGAAATCATGCTCCAGCAAACCCGCACGGAAACGGTGGGCGCATACTACCAGCGGTTTTTGGCCCAATTTCCGGATGTGTCCGCCCTGGCGGAAGCGCCGGAGGAAGCCGTGCTCAAATGCTGGGAAGGGCTGGGCTATTATTCCCGCGCCCGCAATCTGCACAGGGCGGCAAAGGAAATCATGGAAAAGCATGGCGGCGCCTTCCCCCGCACGGTGGAGGAATTGCGCGCCCTGCCCGGCGTGGGGGATTACACGGCGGCGGCGGTGGCCTCCATCGCCTTTGGCGTGCCCGCCCCGGCCATGGACGGCAACCTGACCCGCGTGCTCTCCCGCGTGCATGGGGTGCGGCAGGATGTGGGCCAGCCCTCCGTCAAGCGGGAACTGCTAAATTGGGCGCGCCAGGATATGCCCAAAGTGCGCTGCGGCGATTTTAACCAGGCGCTCATGGACCTGGGGGCCACGGTGTGCGTGCCCGGCACGCCGGAATGCGATTCATGCCCCCTGCGCCCCCTGTGCAGCGCTTACCGGGAAGGGGACGCGGAGGATTTGCCCATCAAGGCCGCGGCCAAGCCGCCCCAGGAAATTCAATTGGCGGTGGCGCTGATTACATGCCGGGGACGGATATGGATGACCCAGCGGAAGGAAGCGCTGCTGAAGGGGCTTTGGGTGTACGCCCTGCTGGAGGACGCAAAGGGGCCGAAGGAAGCCCAAGAGGCGCTCAAAAGCCGGGGCATTCACGCCGCCTTCCAAAAGGAGCTGGGCGCCGCCCGCCATGTGTTCACCCATCGGGTATGGAATATGACGGTGTACCATTTCCAGGCGGATACCATGAGCTGCCGGGAAGGCCGGTTCGTCAGCCTGGCAGAAATGCGCGCCCTGCCCATCCCCACCGCCATGCGGGCGGCGCGGGAGCACGCCGTCCGGCTGCTTTCGCCCGAAATCCGGCCTCTCAAGGAGGCCGCTTTGCCAGCGGCAGCGCAGGCCTATGCCGAAAGCTGGAAAAAGAGCCATGCCGCCCATTGCACCGAAGCATTTTTAGCCCTGCACACGCCGGAACGCATGGCAGACACGCTGCGGGGCCACCAGGCCAAAGGGCGCGGCGTATTTGCCCTGTATCTTACGGGAAAAGCCGTGGGCGTGCTGGTCATCGACCAAGCGCAAAACGAGCTGGTATCGCTCTACGTGCATCCCGATTTTCAGGGCCTGGGCATCGGCGGCGCGGCGGTAGCCTTCGCCCTTAAGCAATTGGACGAACGGCGGGATATGAAGGTGACGGTGCTGCAAAGCAATGAAGCGGCCATCCGTCTGTATGAAGCATACGGCTTTTGCCGCATAGCTGAAATCCGGCCCCTGGATGAAGCGCGGAAGCTTTTTGAGGAGGACCGCATCCGGCCGCGCCAAGAAACGGAGGAAAAAGATGAAGCTTGAATTGCTGCCCATGGAATTTACCGTTTGTCAAATCAAAACCGCCCAGGAGGCCGACCTTTCCGTGCCCTATACCTTTTTCGCCCGTACGGATGAGGAAATTTCCCTGGTGTGCCCCATCGCCGCCTGTCCCCCCTGCGCCCTGAACCGTCAGGACGGCTGGCGCTGCCTGCGCATTGCAGGGCCGCTGGATTTTTCCCTGGTGGGCATATTGGCGGGCATCGCCGCCTGCCTGGCCGAAAGACGGATTCCCATTTTCGCCGTGTCCACCTTCAACACCGATTACGTGCTTTTCCGGCGCCAGTATCTGTCCGCAGCGCTGGACGCGCTGCGGGCCGCGGGATATGAAATCGAATAAAAATAAAAAACTGCAGGACAAAAGGCTGTCCTACAGTTCAGAGCATCGACAAAGCCGATGCTCTGAGCAGGCCGATTAGGCCTGCTTTTTTCTTGCCGCTTTTCTGGGCATAAGCCGCCCCTTCTTCCGCATACCCTGAACGGAAGCGGAGGGATGGGCATGAAAAAGCAATCGCTGAAGCGGCAGGCCGCCATCACGGCGGCAAGCACCGGGCTGATGCGGGCCCTGGGGTTCGCGCTGCGGCTGTGGATATCCCAATTGCTGGGGGCGGAAGCCCTGGGCATTATGGAATTGGCCTCCGGGGCCCACATGCTGGCCCTCACCCCCGCGGCGGCAGGCCTGCCCAGCGCCGTCAGCCGCCTGACCGCCCGCGCCGGGGACGTGAACAAGCGGAAAATGATTCTGTATGCCGCCCGGCAATGCGCCTTGGCCGTCGGCCTGGTGCTGACGCCCCTGTTTTTTCTGCTGTGTCCCCTCATTGCTTCCTGGATGGGCGATGAAAGGACGCTGCCCGCCCTGCTTCTGTTTACGCCCTGCGTGCTCACGGTGGGCCTGTCCAGCGTATACGACGGATATTTTTTCGGCCAGGGCCAGGCCCTGCCGCCCGCCCTCAGCGAAGGAGTAGAACAGCTGGTCAGAATCGCCGTGGTGGCGGCCCTGGCGGGGCTCGCCGGGCGGGTGACCGCCGCCTACCGGGCGGCCCTGCCCGCCCTGGCCTCCTCGCTGGGCGAAGGGGCGGGGCTGCTTATGATTGTGCTGCTGGCGGGAAAAATTCCCTCCTTCCGGGGAAACGCCCGCCTGTCCCCCATCCGGCGGGAGCTTGCGCGGCTGAGCCTGCCGCTGCTCCTCAACCGGCTGTGCCACACGGGGCTGCGCTCCCTGTGCGCCGTGGTGATTCCCCTGCGGCTGATGGCCGGGGGCCTGAGCCGGGCGGAGGCCATGAGCCGCTTTGGCATGTTCAGCGGCATGGTCATGCCCCTCATGTTTCTGCCCGGCATGCTGTCCGGCGCGCTGTCCACCGTGGGCGGGCCAGCCATTGCCCGGTGCGAAACCCGGCGCGGGGAAAGCCGGCTGATTCTGAAGCTCGTTTTGACCGTTCTCACGGTGTCCGCCGCCTGCGCCGGGGGCCTGTATTTGCTTTCGCCGTGGATTGCCCGGCGGTTTTACCGCCTGCCGGAGCTGACGCCGCTTCTTAGGCTTTCCTGCCCGCTGGCGGTGCTGCTCCCGCTCCAGCAGGTGATCGGGGGCTTAATGACGGGCCTGGGGCTGCAAAAGCGGTCCCTGCGCGCATCGCTGCTGGGCAGCGCCGCCCTGCTGCTGTGCACCTGGCAATGGCTGCCCCGCTTTGGCATTTCGGGCGCCGCCTGGGCCTCCATGGCGGGCCACGGGCTGAGCCTTGTTTGCGAATCCGTCTATCTGCTTTGCCGGGAAAAGAAACGCTGCGCCGCGGACACCGCAGGCGCAGGCTGAATGAATATTCAATTGCCCGGTCCGCTCAAGCATCGGCGGACCCATATGGCGTTTCTGATTTTTCCGTCAATTGGCGTTGGCCTGGGTGACGGCGGCGTATTCCGCCCAATGGTAGGGCTGCGTTTCTTCCCCGGCAAGCAGCTTCACGGCCACCTCCACCGCCAAGCGGGCCTGAGACTGCAAATCGGGCCGCACGGTGCCGGTCATTTTCCCGTCCCGGATCAGGCGGATGGCTTCGTCCCGGCCGTCGATGCCCAGCAGGTAAACGTCCTTGCCCACCTGCAATCCCGCCTCCTCAATGGCGCCGGCGGCGGCGGCGGCCAAAGCGTCGTTGCTGCAAATGATGGCGTCGATAGCGCTGCCATAGGCGGCCAGCGCATCGGCGCAGCCCTGGCGCGCCTCATCGCGGGTCCAGTTGCCCGCGATATCGTCCAAGCATTCCACCGCGCAGCCCGCGTCCACCACCGCTTTTAAGGAAAACTCGGTGCGCAGGCGGTTTTCCACCTGGTTTACGTCGCCCTCAAGGATTACGTAGCCGATTTTTCCATCCTGATTCAAATCGCCGCAGCGGCTTTGAGCTGCCAAAATCCTTCCCTGGGCCAGACCGGCCTGGCGCAGATTCGTTCCCACATAGCAGGCCTTTTCCAGGGCCATCAACGGCTCATAGGCGCCCTGGAGGTGGCTGCCCTGCCGGTCCACGGTCATCAGGTCCGGGCCCATCAGCACCAAAGGAACGCTGAATTCGTGGCCTTCCTCCGTCAGCGCGTTCACGATGGAAGCGTCCACCGGATTGAGCAGGATCACCTGCACGCCCTGGGCCTCCAGATTGCGCAGCTGGGTAAGCTGGGTTTCGCCGTTTCCCGCCGCGTCGGCCAAAAACAGCTCATATTCCGTATCCCCATTTTCCAGCGAAGCAAAATACGCCGCCATTTCCTGCATGTACTGGCCGATGGAGCCTCCCCCCGTTTGCCCCATAGCGATGCCCACCTTCTGCACATTGGCGGCGGAGGCCGAAGCGCACAGCCCCAGCACGCATCCCAGCGCAAGCAAACAGATCAAACATTTTTTCATGGCCTCTTCACCCTCACACAACATGGATTCGCGCGTTTTCCCTCCCGTTTGCCCGGAAGGGGCAACCGGGCCCCAGGCGCATGCCTGGGGCCCTTGGTTTCGCGCCCGCTTCTGATTATAACAGATGAGCGCATGCCGCGTCAAAGGAAATAAAGCATTTATCGCCCACCTGATAGATTTTTTTGTTCACAGGGCAGTTATCCGTGATCTTGACCAGGGTATCGCCCACCCGCACGTGGTAATTCTGGTAGCTGCCCATAAAGCAGCTCAGCTCCACGGTGCAGGGCAGCAGGCCGCTGTCGCCGATTTGAATAGCCTCCGGGCGCACCACGATTTCGCACTCCGCGCCGGGGGAAAAGCTCTTGTCCGTTTCCACGGCGGCCTGGCCCTCCGGCAATTGCACCACGGCGCGGCCCGCCTCGCTTTTTACCGCTTTGCCCTTGAGGAAATTGCATTCGCCGATGAAATCCGCCACGAATTCGCTGACGGGGTGATAGTAAATTTCCGTGGGGCTGCCCATCTGGGCGATCACGCCGCCCTTCATCAGAATGATCTGGTCCGAAATGGACATGGCCTCGCTCTGGTCGTGGGTCACGTAAATGGCGGTGATGCCCAGGGCCTGCTGGATGCGGCGGATTTCCGTGCGCATCTGCACGCGCAGCTTGGCGTCCAGGTTGGACAGCGGCTCGTCAAAGAGCAGCACGCCGGGCTCCACCACCAGGGCGCGGGCCAGGGCCACGCGCTGCTGCTGGCCGCCGGACA
>CAMOHY010000089.1 GCA_946615495.1 uncultured Clostridia bacterium | reverse complement strand
GCCATTTCCTCCCAGGGCATTTCCATCCGCACCATCGACCAGGGCAGCAGCGAGCTGAACATCATCGTGGGCGTGGATGAGGATGACTTTGAAGCGGCTGTGAAGGCTATTTACGATACCTTCGTTCGCACCTGAACGGTGTAAGCAACGAAGAAGGGGAAGCATGCTGTCCCGCCGTGTCCCTAAGGGTCAGGCGGCGGGCGTTATGTTCTAATGACGCAGCAGGCCGCATATACTGCGGAAGAGGGGAGTCCGTTTTGGCGGGATGCGTCCTGGCCCGGCCCGGTTGTTCCGGGCCGGTTTTGCCTTGCCGGGCCATTTCTTCCATTCTGGTAAAAATTCGCGTCAATTTTGTGTCATCTCGGCGTATCCGGTCCTTGACGGATGCGCCTATCATTTGATATAATACCGTCATATGGTTTATCTGGTCATTAAAAAGTTATTTTGGAGGGGTACCGATGAATTTCCAGGGGAAGGCAGTTTTGGTTTATTTGGAGGAAGATAATATTGCACGGGCTTATTTCCGGGTGCAGCCGCTGATGACGCAGGACGGCCCTGTGGGCCCGGTGGTTGCGGATTACCCGGATGACGGCTTCCTGCGTATCGTGCCGGACAAGAACGAACAGCACACTTTTAAAGAAAGGATGCGCACCCTGATCGGCCTTTGCCTGGTGGATTTGCGCATCTTCCCCATGGACGCCAGCAAAATCCGCACCAACAAGAACTATGCGCCTGCGCGGGGGGAAAACAACCAATTTATCGTTTATTCCGACGCCGTGCGCGCCCTGCCGGACGATTTGCTTTTCCAGGTGGTGGGGGAGAACGACGTAAAGAACGCTGTAACGCCCTTTGTGTATATCCGCAATGGCGCCAACATTCAGGGCCCCTTCCGCCGGGAGGATGGGCAGAGCGCGGGAGAAACGGCCCAATTGCCCCCCGACAGCTGCGAAATCCATTCCGTGCAGGTAAACGGCCAGGAGCTTTTGTTCTATTGGCCCAAGAAGGAAGAACCCGCCGCCCAGGAAAAGCCTGCGGAAGAAAAGGCCTTTGAAGCCGCCCCTGCCGCGCCCGTGGCCGCCGCGGAAGCGCCTGAAGGGGAAGAAGCGCCCGCGGCGCAGCAGAACGCTTTTGAGCAGATTCAATCCCTGAATGAGCAATTGAGCGAAAACGCCAACAGGCTGCACGTGCCCTCCGTCGCCGCGCCGGTGGATTTTATGCCGGAGCAGCCCTCCCGGCCTTTGACCGGCACCAAGCTGTATCAAACCCCCCAGCGCCAGAACGCACCCCGCCGGGCCCATAACCCGCTGATGGAGGCGGTGGAAAACCAGCGCTATGCCGCCCGGTATGAAACCCGGTATGAAGCGCCCGGCGCCACCATTTCCCAGAACGCGGAATTAAAGGAAGTGCATAATCCCGCCGACGCGCTCAAGCGCGCCCTGCAGGGCATGAGCCATTCGCCCGAAGCCCAGCGCCAGGCGGCGGATGTGATTCTGAATGAAAGCGGCATGCGGGTGATGCTCAGCAAGGCCCTGGCCCATGAAACCAATGACCTGACCCTGGCCGCCATGCACAGCCAGCTGCAGGAATTGGAAGCGGAGCGGCTGATGACCCTCATGCAGCTGGACGACGCGAAAAAGAACCTTTCCGCCGCCCACGAGGAGGCCTTGGGCAAGCTGAACATGGCCGAGCAAAAGAAGGTGGACCAGCTCCATATCGCCCAGCAGACCGCCCAGAACGCGCTGGACCAGCTGAATAAGGCCATTGAACCCATCGAAAAGAAACGTCAGGAAATGGCGCAGCGCCTGGAAGAAATGCAGGGGATTTTGGAAAACCATTCTCACTTTGTTTGCCCGCCCGTGGGGCAGGACGCCGTCAAAGCCCAATTGATCGAACGGGTGGAAAAGGCCATGCAGGCTGCCGGGTTTGCCATAGAGGAAGGCGACGCCCAAAGCATGCTCACCGCCTTTGCGCTGTGCCTGGAGGAGGAAGGAATGGAATTCCGGGCCGAATCCTGCGACGACGCCTGGCTGGGGCTGAAGGCCTTTGCCGCCGCCCTGGGCACCCAGGCGGTAGAGTTTAAACCGGAGGAGGAAGCGGTGGTTGTTCCCGGCGGCAGCGCGCCCATCTTCGTGCAGACCAGCAACACCCAGCATGCTTTGATTACCAATACCCACTTAGGCATTCTGGGCAGCGCGGACGAATACAGCGATGAATGGCTGGTGCCCTACGCCTCCATTCCCCTCTACGCCGCCCCGGATACGCTTCCGCAGCCGCTTCCTTGCTTCCCGCCGGTTTGCAAGGAAAGCATTCTGCGCGAAATGCTGGTGGAAAGCGAATTGAGCGGTGAAACCAAGGCCATGATCGCCTCCCTGCGCAAAGCCATGGCGGATTTGAATAAGCCCTTGCCCCTTCGCAGCGTGGGGCTGATGAGCCGCTTCATTGCCGCAACGCAGAACGACTTAAAGGGCGGCGTCGCCGAGGCGATTGACCGGGCCTGCTGCCTGTACGTAGCGCCCCATATCCTGGACTTTGGCCTGGATTTGGAAGCTGTCAAGCCCCAGCTGGCCGCCATGCCGCGTACGCTGAAAGCGCTGAAAGCATGAACGAGATCATTACCAGCCTGCAAAATCCCCAGGTAAAAATGTGGCGGTCCCTCAACAAAAGCCGGGCGGAACGGGTAAAAAACGGCCTGTTTCTGGCGGAGGGGGAGCACATGGCCGGGGAAGCGATAAAAGAAAATAAAGCCCGGACGCTGCTGATTGACAGCGGCGTTCGGGATAAATTCAGCGCCCTGGCGGAAAACGCAAAGGGCGTTTCTGTGTGTTATCTGGCAAGCCATGTTATGGAAGCGCTGTGCGACGCGAAAACGCCGCAGGGCGTCGTTGCGGTGTGCGATTATCCCCTGCATGAGGGCATGGAGCCCGCGGGAGAGCTTTTGGTGGCGCTGGACGGGGTGCAGGACCCCGGCAATGTGGGCACCGTCCTTCGCACCATGGACGCCGCGGGCTACACCTGCCTGCTCATGGACGATAAAACAGCCGACCCTTACGCCCCCAAGGCCCTGCGGGCCACCATGGGCGCGGCCTTCCGCATTCCCGCCCTGCGCTTTGCCAATTTACCGGGAAAGCTGCATGCCCTGGCGGAAAACGGCTACGAAATCATCGCGGGGGATTTGCGGGGCGAGCCTTTTTACCAGCGCAGGCGGGCGAAGGATAAGCTTTGCATCGTGATTGGCAACGAAGGCCAGGGCATTTCGCCCGATGTGATGAAGGAAGCCACCATGCGGGTGAAAATTCCCATGATCGGCGGGGCGGAAAGCCTGAACGCCGCCGTGGCCGGGGCCGTGATGATGTATGATTTTTTGCGGGAGAGAATGGGCTAATCCTTTACCACCAGGCCCAGCAGCGCCGCCAGCTGCAATACCTGGCCTTCATTCACGATGAGGCCGCGCAGGGAAGTAAGCGGAACGGTGATGCCCTCAATGTCGCAGGAGGATAGGTCCATTCCCTTTAAGGCCGTTTCCTGAATTTCCGCGCCCTGCAGCGCGCAGGCGCGCAGCACCCAATCCTGCCACCGGAAGGAAAAGAAGCTGCATTCCTTCATTACGCATTCCGCAAAAAGAATGTGCTGCGCCTTGATTTCGGAAAAGCTGGACAAATCCAGCAGGCAGTTTTCAAAGGAAACATTCATCATCGGCGTTTGGGAAAATTCTGCGCCCGTCATGCGGCAGCCCTGAAAGGCGACGCGCTGGAAGGTGGATTTTTCAAAGCGCATGGCGCTTAAATCGCATTTTTCCATTACGCAGTCCACAAACACCAGCCGCTGAGCCCCGCAGGGACGAAACAGGCACTTTTCAAAGTGACAGCCCGTAAATTCCAGGGTTTCCCCGGTAAGGTCCGGCAATTCTTCGCCGTAAAAATGGCAGCCTTCCACATCGATGTTTTCCTCGATGGCCTGGGGAACGGCCTCTTCCATCATTTCTTCCCGCAGGGGCGATGGCAGTTTGGGCGGCAGCATGGCTTTCTCCTCCTCGTTTTTCCCTATTGTACCCCATCGCTCTTTTTCCCGCAAGTATGCTTCCGCCGGAAAAGCGTTTTTTATTCAGTTCAAAGGAGGTTTGGCATATGAACAAAGGAATGCGCGCGCTTTGCTGTTTCCTTGCGGCGCTGTTGCTGCTGGGCTGCGGCCCTGCCGTTGGAGAGGAAAAGGAGGAGGAAGCCCTCTTTGTCCGCCGGGTGGACGGCTTGCAGCCGGGCTTTTTCATGGGCATGGACGTGTCCTCGGTACTGGCGGAGGAAGCGTCCGGCGTAAAGTATTACGATCCAGAGGGCGCAGAAAGGGATTTGTTTGAAATCCTGGCGGAAAACGGCGTGAACCTCATCCGCGTCCGGGTGTGGAACGATCCTTTTGATGTTCAGGGCCGGGGCTACGGCGGCGGGAACAACGATATCGCCGCCGCGGTGGAAATCGGCCGCCGCGCCGCCAAGGCCGGCCTGCCGCTGATGGTGGACTTTCACTATTCCGATTTTTGGGCTGATCCCAGCAAACAAATGGTTCCCAAGGCGTGGGCGGGGCTGAGCATAGAGGAAAAGGCAGAAAAGGTGTATGAATATACGCTGGGCTGCCTGAACCGCTTGAAGGACGCGGGCGTTTCCGTAGCCATCGTGCAATTGGGCAATGAAACCAACGGCATGCTGTGCGGCGAAAAATCCTGGCGGAAAATCTGCAAGGTCATGGAAGCCGGATCCAAGGCCGTAAGGGAAGCGTATCCTGAGGCGCTGGCCGCCGTGCATTTTGCCAACCCGGAAAGCGGCGACAATTATCTGTCCTGGGCGTCCAAGCTGGATTATTATTATTTGGATTACGATGTGTTTTCCACCAGCTATTATCCTTACTGGCATGGCACGCTGGAAAACCTGAAAAACGTGCTTTCCCAGATTCAGGAGACCTACGGCAAACAGGTTATGGTGGCGGAGACCAGCTACGCCTACACCGTCCGGGATGGAGATTTCAGCGGCAACACCATCGGGGAGGGCGGCGCGTATGAAAAGCCGTATCCCTTCACCATTCAAGGCCAGGCCAACGAGGTGGCGGACGTGATCGCCGCTATGGCGGAAATCGGCGGCATTGGCGTGTGCTATTGGGAAGGAGCCTGGGTGCCCGTGGGCGGCGCTTCCTATGAAGAGAACGCGGAAAAATGGGAAAAGTACGGCTCCGGCTGGGCCAGCAGCTTTGCCGCGGAATATGATCCCGCCGACGCGGGGCAATACTACGGCGGCTGCGCCTGCGACAACCAGGCTATGTTTGATTTTGAAGGCAAGGCGCTGCCCTCCCTGGCCGTTTTCCGCCTGGTGAAGGAGGGGCAGGCGGCGCCGGCGCGGGTGGACGCCCTGGACGAAGCGACGCTGTACTGCGATATCAACGGCGATATCCTTCTGCCGGACACCGTGCCCGCCGTGATGAACGATAACTCCCGCCAGGCGGTGGCCGTGGAATGGGAAGAAATTGACGAAGCGGCGCTGAAGGCGGCGGGGCCGGCCAGCTATGCGATTCACGGCGTCACCTTGGACGGCCGGGAAGCCACGCTGAACCTGCACATGGTCAAGTACAATTTCATTCAAAACGGCAGCTTTGAGGAAGAGGACCGCACCATGTGGCGCGCCCAGGACTATGCCGGGGCGGGCCAGCTGTACGCCGAGGAAAAGAAAACCGATTCGCTCACCGGCGCTTGGCACTGGCATTTCTATTCCGAAAAGGCCGGGACCGTGAATTTTGATCTGGAGCAGGATATCGCTTCCCTGCCCGCCGGGCAGTACGTTTACCGCATTTCCATTCAGGGCGGCGACGCGGGGGAAACGGACGTGTACAGCTATGTGAAAATCAACGGCGAAACGGCGGCCACTCAACCTACTGAAATTACCAAATGGGCCGATTGGCACACCCCGGAAATCAGCGGCATAACGGTAGGGGAAGGGGACACGCTGACCGTTGGCATCCATGTGCAATGCGGCGGCGCAGGCGCGTGGGGCAAAATTGACGACGCCGAGCTGAACAGCATGGGCGACTGATTTTCATAAAAATCAAAATCACGGCAGGAAAACACCTCGCCGCGTCGTATATTCAACCTTTGGGAGTTTCATTCTGTCCCCACCGGGGAAAAGTCCCCGCGAACATAACAAAGAAAAGGCGGTGCAATCACAAATGAAAGTTGTATGCTTCGGTGAAATCATGCTGCGTCTGAATCCGGAAGGATATCTCCGCTTTCCTCAGGCTGAAAAATTTGAAGCCAGCTACGGCGGCGGCGAAGCCAATGTGACCGTGTCCCTGGCCAATTATGGCGATGCGGCGGCCTTCGTTTCCGCTGTTCCCGCCCACGAAATCGGCCAGAACGCCGTGAACGCGCTGCGCAAGTATGGCGTAGACACCTCCATGATGCTGCGTCAGGGCCCCCGTCTGGGCATCTACTACTGCGAAAAGGGCGCTTCCCAGCGCGGCAGCAAGGTGGTTTACGACCGGGCCGGTTCCTCCGTGGCGCTGAGCAAACGCAGCGATTACGATTGGAACAAGATTTTTGAAGGCGCTACCTGGTTCCATTTCACCGGCATCACGCCCGCCTTGGGCGGCGAGCTGCCCGAAATTTGCCTGGACGCCGTGAAAGCCGCCAAGGAAAAGGGCCTTACCGTGAGCTGCGACTTGAATTACCGCGGCAAGCTGTGGACCCGCGAAGCCGCCGGCGAAGCCATGGGCAAGCTGATGCCTTATGTGGATGTGTGCATCGCCAATGAAGAGGACGCCAAGGACGTGTTTGGCATCGCCGCTGAAAACACGGATATCAACTCCGGTAAGCTGGACCGGGACGGCTATGTGTCCGTGGCGAAGCAATTGGTGGACCGCTTCGGCTTTAAGTATGTGGCCATCACCCTGCGCGGCTCCATTTCCGCCTCCGATAACAATTGGAGCGGCATGCTGTACAACGGCAAGGAAGCTTTCTTCGCCAAGAATTATTTGATTCATATGGTGGACCGCGTGGGCGGCGGCGACAGCTTTGGCGGCGGCCTGATCCATGCCATGAACAAGTGGCCCAACGATTCTCAGGCCATCATCGAATTCGCCGTGGCGGCCTCCTGCCTCAAGCAGACCACCGAATTCGATTTCAACCTGGCTTCCGAAAAGGAAGTGCTGGCTCTGGCGGGCGGCAACGCTTCCGGCCGCGTGCAGCGCTAACCAATAACCAATATATTTCCATTTCAAAGGCACGGGCGATTGCGTCCCGTGCCTTTTTTAAGCGCAAAAAACCGCCGCCAGCGTGAACCGGCGGCGGCAGAATGCGTTGTTTTTATTACTTGGTGTACTTTTCCCGCTTGGTGTAGTGGGTGTGGAGCAGCTGATGGGCCTTATGGCTGTTGGGTTCGCCCAGGAAATCGGCGTAGAGCTTCTTGATTTCTTCGTTTTCATGGCTCTTGCGCTTGGCCTTGCCCGCATCCTCGCCATACAGCGCCTTGGCGCGTTCCACCCGGGGATCGCAGGTCATCTTCACCTGGGAGGACACGATGGGCTGACCGCCGCCGGTTACGCAGCCGCCGGGGCAGGCCATGACTTCGATGAAGGTGTAGTTCTTTTCGCCGGAGCGCACCATATCCAGCAGCTTGCTGGCAGCGCCGGTGGAGTGGGCCACAGCCACGCTGACGGGCAGGTCGCCCACCTGCACGGTGGCTTCCTTGATGCCTTCCACGCCGCGGACGGCGGTGAAGTTCACGTCTTCCAGCGTTTCGCCGGTGATGGTTTCATAAGCGGTACGCAGGGCCGCTTCCATCACGCCGC
>CAMOHY010000088.1 GCA_946615495.1 uncultured Clostridia bacterium | reverse complement strand
CATCAACAATCCGCAGGACCGGCTTCGTCGGTTCGAGGAGCGGCTAAAAGCCGCTTCCCCGATCAATTTGCGGCCGTAAAATGAGCATTTTCACAGGCTCCTTGAAAATGCCATTTTACAGCAAATTGATGTCCCCATCGAAAAGCCGCTTCAGCTGGCTTTCGATGGAGAGCATCGACATGGTCGATGCTCAGAATGCCGCCCAGGGGGCGGCATTGGGCATAGAGCAAGCTTACTTGCTTTCCTTCCGGGCCTTGTTTTCGCACTGCTGGTTGGCAATGCCGCAGCTGGTCTTGCAAGCGGACTGGCAAGAGGTCTGGCATTCGCCGCAGCCGCCGTTCTTGGCGCTTTCGCAAAGCTTGGTGGTGGTCAGGGTCTGAATGTGTTTCATGGTTTTATCCTCCCAATTTCAGTACGGTTTCAATTTATTGTAGCACAGGCGGCCACGTAAGTCAATCCATCCGGCAGAAATTCTGCCCCTGGCCTTATTCGCCGCGCTTGCATTCCTTGTTCAGCTTCTTGAGCTTCTTGGCGATTTCAGGCGTGGCCGCGCCCGCCTTCATGCGCCAAAGCCAGTTGCCGCCCACGGTGCCGGGCCGGTTCATGGTAGCCCAATCGTCCAAGCCCAGCACATCCTGCATGGGCGCCATGGCGATGCGCGCCTTGCTTTCAAACACGGTGCGGATAAAGGCCCAGGGCGCGTCCTTCAGCTTTTCAAAGCCCGCTATCTCCTTGGCGCTGCTCAGCTCCGCCTTGGTGGCGCTCTTGACCCGCGACAGGGCCGTCACGTTATCGTGGGTGCCGGTATAATAGGCCGTATTTTCCGGAATGTTTTCCGGCAGGTGAATGTTGGAATCGTCCGCGCCGAAGGCGAAGGAGAGCACCTTCATGCCGGGATAACCGGTAAAGGCGATCAATTCCCGCACCCGGTCGTTCACCACGCCCAGATCCTCGGCCACGATATCCAGGCCTGGCAGCTTTTTATTCAGCGTTTTGAACAGCTCTTCGCCGGGGCCGATAACCCAGCGGCCCGTTTTGGCGTTGGGCGCGCCGTGGGGAATGGAATAGTAATTGGCAAAGCCGATGAAGTGGTCCACGCGGATGATATCATACATTTTGCCCATATGGCCCAGGCGGCGCACCCACCAATCGTACCCCTTCTGCTTCAGATAGGACCACCGGTACAGCGGATTGCCCCAAAGCTGGCCGTTTTCGGAGAAATAATCCGGCGGCACGCCCGCCACCCGCCGGGGCACCCGGTCCTTATCCAGCTGGAACACTTCGGGCTTGGTCCAGGTGTCGGCGCTGTCCTCCGCCACGTAAATGGGAATATCGCCAAACAGCTTGATGCCCAGGCCGTTCACATACGTTTTCAGCGCCTGCCACTGCCGGGCGAACACATACTGACACCACAGATGGAAGCGGATTTCCTTATCCAGCTTTTTTTCGTACTTTTTAAGCGCCGCTTCCTCCCGCATCCTGGCGCCCTCATCGGGCCACTTGGTCCACATGACGCCGCCGAAATGGTCCTTGATGGCCGTGAACAGCGCAAAATCATACACCCAATCGTTTTCTTCCCGGAACTGGGCGATGGCCTTTTTCAGTTTCCGTTCAGACTGGGCAAAGGCCTTGCGCAGCAGCTGCATTTTCTGCTTCTGGGCGCCGGCGTAATCCACCTGTTCAGGATTTTCGGGAACGAACCGTTCTTCCCCCTCCAAATCAAGCCAGCCTTCCTCCGCCAGCTTATCCAGCGAAATCAGCATGGGATTGCCCGCGAACGTGCTGGGACTTTGATAGGGCGATTCGCCGTAGCCCGTGGGGCCCATGGGCAGCACCTGCCAAATGCTCATGCCGGAGGCGTGCAGAAAATCCGCAAATTCATAGGCTTCCTTGCCCAGGCTGCCGATGCCGTCCGGGCCAGGAAGAGAGGAAATGTGCATGAGGATACCGCTTTGCCGCATAGTCAATCAACAACCTCTCATATGTGAAATAGGGTTTATGCTTTTGTTACTGGGGAAAACGCAGCACAACGCAGGAAACCGGGGGCAGCGCCGCGTTTTGGGCAATGTATCCGGCATCCGTGCCCGCGCAGCCAACCAATTCGCATTTCTCCAGGCCCAGCGCGCCAAGATCGATGGCCGCGTCCTGCTTGGACGACGTATTGACGATCACCGCCACCGTGGTCCCGTCCGTTACCGTAAAGGCGCACAGGGAAGCTTCCCCCGTTGGCAGGGCGGTCATGACGCCGCGCTCCAGCTCAGGCGCCAAAGCGCGAAGAGCCGTCAGGCGCCGGTACATGGACAGCAGGCTTTCTCCGTCCGCCGCCTGCGCGTCCACCCCCTCGGTCAAGCGCTGCTCCTGGTCCGCATCCGGAGGCGGAAGGCAGGAATAAGCGTCCCCCTCCGCGCTCCAAAGCATGGGCAGGCGCTTGTTTTCGTCCCTGCCGGAGCCGCTCATGCCGATTTCTTCGCCGTAGTAGATGAAGGGCCGGCCCGGCATGAGCAAATACAGCATGGCCGCGGCCTTCATTTTCTTTAGGTCGGACCGGAGCATGCCGCGGGAGCGGGCGATGTCGTGATTGCTCAAAAACGGCGCGTCCAGGGAGGAGGGGGAAGCGGCCTTCACCCTTTCATTCCAGGAGGCCAGGCTTTGAGCGGCCTTTTCGCCGGTGCCCTTCAGGGCGGCCTTGATGAAGGTGCCCTCCGCGTCGGCGGCGGGGAAATTGAACAGGCTGTCAATCCCGCTGGCGTACAGAGAAAGCACGGTGTTGCCGTTGGCCCAGGCTTCTCCCACCACATAGCAGCCGGGGTCTCCCGCCTTAGCCGTTTCCGTGATGAACCGGAGAAATCCGGCGTTCCGTTCCGTGTCGCCGGAATAGTAGCTGGTGGTGGCGTCCAGGCGGAAGCCCTTTACCCCATGGTCCTGCCAGAAGGCGATGATGCTTGCAATTTCCTGCTTTACGTCCGCGCAGTCCAGGTTCAAATCGGGCATATGGCCGCCGAAAGCCCCTTCATAATACCAATCCTGGCTGCCGGGAACCAAGTGCTGGCCGCTGCCCTGGGAAAAATTGAAGTAATCCTTCAGGCTGTCTTCCCGGCCCGCTTTTACATCCTCGCAGGCCTGCAAAAACCAGGGATGCTGGGAGCTGGTGTGGTTTACCACCAGGTCCAGGATAATGCCGATGCCTCTGTCCGCGCAGGCGGACACAAGGGAATCAAAATCCGCCAAGGTGCCAAATTCCGGGGCAACGGCGTAATAGTCCAGCACATCGTAATGATGGTAGCTGGGCGAAGGATGAATGGGGGTGAGCCAAATGTAGTCCACGTTCAAACTGGCAATATAGCTTAGCTTGTCTTCAATGCCCTTCAGGTCCCCTACGCCGTCGCCGTTGCTGTCGGCGAAGGAGCCCACGAAGATTTCATACACCGCGCCGCCTTCCGCCTGGGCCGCGACAGCGCTGGCAAGCAGCGCCACGCAGGTGAGCAAAAAGCAAAGCAAGCGCTTGAAAAAGGTATTTGCGCATTTCCTTTTCATCTTCATCCGCCGCTCCTCCCCGCAGCCCTCCAGCCGGGCCGCCGGAAAGCGCCCGGCGGCCTGGGCTGGAAAATTATTTATCAGTACAGCAGGCTTTCTTCGGTCTTCGGGTCAAACAGGTGCATCACCTTGCCGGGGAAATTGAAGTACAGCTTGTTGCCATAGCTCAGGCTCTGGCGGGTCTGATCGTCCAAATCCACGGTGGGCAGGCGCAGAATCACGCTGTCGCCAGCGGCGGTGGACACGTGCAGATGCAGCTCGCTGCCCATCATTTCGTTTACGGTGATGGTGCTTTCAATGGCGTTTTCCCGATTGCCAAAGCGCACGGAGGTGTGCTCCGGCCGCACGCCCAGCACAATGTCCATATCCCCCACGCCCTTCCTGCGCAGGATTTCATTGTGCTTTTCCTCCAGCGGCACGGTAATGCCCTGCACCTGCACGGCGTAGCCCTGGCCGTTCTTGGTGAGCCGGGCCTTGAGGAAGTTCATCTGGGGAGAGCCGATAAAGCCCGCCACGAACAGGTTCTTGGGCGTATCGAACACTTCCTGAGGCGTGCCCACCTGCTGGATGAAGCCGTCCTTCATGATAACGATGCGGTCGCCCAGGGTCATGGCCTCGGTTTGGTCGTGGGTAACGTAGATGAAGGTGGTATCGATGCGCTTGCGCAGCAGAATAATTTCGGCGCGCATCTGGTTGCGCAGCTTGGCGTCCAGGTTGGACAGCGGTTCATCCATCAGGAACACCTGGGGCTCGCGCACGATGGCGCGGCCGATGGCCACGCGCTGGCGCTGGCCGCCGGAGAGGGCCTTGGGCTTGCGGCCCAGGTATTCGGTAATGCCCAGAATGTCCGCCGCCTGGCAAACGCGCCTGTGAATTTCTTCCTTGTCCATTTTGCGCAGGCGCAGGGAGAAGGCCATGTTTTCATACACGCTGATGTGGGGATAAAGCGCGTAATTCTGGAACACCATGGCGATATCGCGGTCCTTAGGCTCCACGTCGTTGACCACCCGGTCGCCGATTTTCAGGGTGCCTTCGGAAATATCCTCCAGGCCCGCGATCATGCGCAGCGTGGTGGATTTGCCGCAGCCGGAGGGGCCGACGAACACCACGAATTCCTTGTCCTTGATTTCCAAATTGAAGTCGTGCACCGCCACGACCTTTTTATCGTAAATTTTCTTTACATGTTCAAGGGTAACACTTGCCATTGCTGCATTCCTCCTTATTAACCTTTCACGGCGCCGCCGGTCACGCCCTCCACGTAGTACTTCTGCAGCGCCAGGAACAGGGCGGTGATGGGCACGGCCACCAGCACGCCGCCGGCGCAGAACCGGGTGAAGAAGCCCTGATAGTCGTTCACGTTGACCCAGCGGTAAAGCCCGACGGCTACGTTGTAATTGGGCTCGGAGCCGAAGGCCACGTAGGACGCGAACACGTAATCGCCCCAGGGAGCCATAAACGCCATCAGAATGGTGTAGATCACGATGGGCTTGGCCAGCGGCATAATGATCTTCATAAACACCTGGGCGCGGGTGGCGCCGTCGATGCGTGCGCTTTCATCCAGGGACTTGGGAATGGTGTCGAAGAAGCCCTTGGAAATGTAATAGCCCATGCCGGAGGAGGCGCAGTAAATGAGGATCAGGCCGGGAATAGCGCCCTGCTGGGTCAGGCCCAGCTGCTTGAGCAGGAAGTAGAGGGTAATCATGGTCAGGAAGCCGGGGAACATGCCCAGCACCAGCACCACATTCATAATCAGCTTCCTGCCCTTAAAGCGCAGACGGCTGAGCGTGTAGGAAACGGACAGCACCATCAGCGTCTGAATCACCGCGCAGAACAGGGCGATGATGAGCGTGTTGCCGTACCATTGGAGGAAATGGCTCTTTTCATCGGTCAAAAGCCAAATGTAATTGTCCAGCGACCACTGCTTGGGCAGCAGGTAGGCCACCATGCCGCCGCTTTCGGTGATGTAGGAGCGGAAGGATTGGAACACCAGAAACACGAAGGGGGCCAGCCAGATAATGGACATGATGACCAGGACGGTGTAAATGCCGCCGTTCACCCTTCTTTCATGCCCGGATTTGGAGCGGAGGCCCGGCTGCTTTACTTCCCGGATAACGCCCGCCTCGTGATCGATGACGATATCGACTTCCGGTACTTCATTCTTTTTACTCATTACTGGAAATCCTCCTCATTCTTGACGGACGGGATCATGTTGTACACAACCAGGTTGATGACGGCGCAGACCAGGAACACCAAAATGCCCATAACGGCGGCCAGCTTGTAGTTGGTATCCGATACCGTCATCTTATACAGCCAGGTAATCAGCAAATCGGTATAGCCCGCGTTGCCGGACAGCTCCAGCGACAGGGGCTTGCCGCCGGACAGAAGGAAAATCACGTTAAAGTTGTTGATGTTGCCGGTAAACGAGGTCAGCAGGTACGGCCCGGTAACAAACAGCATGTAGGGCAGCGTGATCTTTTTGTACATCTGGAAGGCGTTGGCTCCGTCGATGCGGGCGCTTTCGTAAAGGTCGGCGGGAATGTTCATCAAAATACCGGTGGCGATCAGCATCAGGTAAGGAATGCCGATCCACACGTTGATAACGATGACCGTCACCCGCGCCCAGACGGGGTCGGTCCAGAAGGGAATGGGCGAAGCAATCCAGCCCCACTTCATCAGGTAGGTGTTAATGAGGCCGTCGGCGGCGAACATTTTGCTCACATACAGCAGGGACACGAACTGGGGAATGGCGATGGTCATCACCAGGATGGTGCGCCACATTTTCTTCAGCTTAATGCCCTTCTTGTTAATCATGATAGCCACCAGCATGCCCAGGAAATAGTTCAGGAAGGTGGCGAAGAAGGCCCAAATCAGCGTCCAAAGCAGCACCTGGCCGAAGGTGTTGCCGTAGGACGCGCTGTCGGAGGACAGCAGCTGGCGGAAGTTGTCCCAGCCGACCCAGGTAAACAATTTGCTGGGCGGCTGATGGGTGGCGTCAAAATTGGTGAAAGCCACCAGGATCATGAAGATGATGGGCAGAATGGTGAACACGGTAACGCCCAGGGTGGGCAGGGCCAGCAGCGTTTTATGGAACTGCTCATCCGCCAGGGACTTGATATCATCCTTGGTGGACTTGAGCTTTTTTCCGCTCTTTAAAATCTGCTCGCTCAATTTGTTCTGCTTTACGTTCATCCGCCAGGTGTAGATGAAGGCGAGAATGAAGAAAATGGTCAGCACGCCGTAGAGCAGAATGAAGAAGGAATTATCGCCGTACACCGTTTTGCGGCCTTCCCGGTAGGTTTCAATGGTGCCCAGAGTGCTCAGCTTGCCCAGGTAATAGCAGCCGGAAAAGGATGCGTTGGGCATAAACATGTACACGTTGAACACCGTTTGGAACAGGAAAAACAAAAGCCCTCTTCCCCACTGGCCCCGCGCGGCGGAGCCAAAGCCCATGACCAGATAGGACAGCTTGGTTTTCCAATCACCGTTTGCAAAGGTCGCGGCAACGTCCTTGATTTCCGAGCCGATGCCCATGACCAGCTTCACCAGGAAACGGCCGATGCCCAGGAAAAACGCGGCAAGCTTTTTGGGAATGCCGCAGAAAAACTGCCTGCATTTGTATGCAAGCTTGGATAAGCCCGTCAGCTTCAAGTAATCCAGGTCATTCATGCGCGCCCACCTCCCTGCGTCGATTCTACGCGTTTCTTTTGCTTAAGTTCACAAAAAGGGCTGGGGGCTATTTCACCCCCAGCCCCTGAACGAGCAATTATTTCACGTAGGTAGCGGCGGTATCCTGGAACTGCTGCAGGGTAGCCAGCAGGGTAGCGTCGTCAGCGTCGTCCAGCTTATCGGCCAGCACGTCGTCGCCCAGGCCGGTGGCCAGAGACCAATATTCACCGGGATACTGGCCCTGAGGCACGGCGAAGGCCAGCTGAGCGGCCAGAGCGGACAGGGCTTCGTCAGCCTGCACAGCTTCGTTCTTCTGAGCGTTCAGGTTGGAGGGGCCCCAGCCCACAGCGTTGTAACGGGCAATCTGCACTTCTTCACTGGTGAGGAAGAAGGCCAGCGCGTCGCAGCATTCCATCTTGGCTTCGTCACGCTGGGGCTTCACGCCCAGCATTTTGAAACCGCCGAAACCGCCCAGCTGGAAGCCGGCAACGGTGGGCAGCTTGGTGGCGGCATAGTTGTCGCCGAAGGCTTCCTTAGCGGAAGTGGCGTCCCAGGTGCCGTCCACGATGGCGCCAATGTTGGTGGCGGCGCTGACGGAGGAGCCATTGGCGAAAGCGGGGCTCTTGGCGGTTTCGATCATGGCCTTCAGGGCCTTCACGCCGTTTTCGGAAGCGTAGTCGCAGTTGATGCCCACGATGGCGCCGGTATCATCGGTGTCGTAGGTCAGGGTGCAGCCGGCGCCGAAGAAGAACGCGGTCTGGTACCAGCCGGAGT
>CAMOHY010000087.1 GCA_946615495.1 uncultured Clostridia bacterium | reverse complement strand
AGGGCGATGTGCTGTCCTTCGGCGCGAAGGTGATGTGCATGTGCGTGGAAAGCGTAAAAACCCGCGACGAAGTAAAGCCCGGCTTCTGGGCCAACTTCCTGTGGCGCTTCGCCGGCATCAACCACACGGGCGTGGGCATGCACGAGCCCTACAAGCTGCAGCTGGTCATTGATATCTGCGGGCTGCCGCGGGTGCTGCTGGCGGTGTTCTGCTCGGCCGTCACCAAGCCGTTCGGCATTCACGGCGTGTTCTATAAGGTGTGCGGCAAGGGCGTGGGCGGCATCGATGGGTTCTATTTCCGCTCCAGCTTCGACGTATATAAGGAAATGGCCCTCATCAACCCCGATAACCCGGTGGAGCTGTGCGACCAGCTTTATAAGGACACCGGCATTCCTGTGGTGCTCATGGACGCTAATGATTTGCAGCGGGACCAGCTGGGCAAATGCCACGGCTTCCCCCTGACGGACGAGGAAATTCAGGACGCCATGCAGGACAACCCCTCCGGCCAGGGCGACGAATTGACGCCCCTTATCCTGATTCGTCCGCTCCAATAAACTGCTTTCTTATTTCCTCCGGCGATTGCGCGGGAGGAAATTATTTGTTATAATGGTTTTCGTTCGCTAATGAATTCATTCAGGAGGAGCAAACGCCATGCCGCAGGACAACACAGGATACCTTTCCCCCTTCTCCACCCGATACGCCAGCAAGGAAATGCAGTATTTGTTTTCCGCCCAAAACAAATTCTCTCTTTGGCGGAAGCTGTGGATTATTCTGGCCGAGTCCGAGCAGGAATTGGGCCTGCCCATCACGAACGCGCAGATTGAAGAAATGCGCGCCCACGTGGACGATATCGATTTTGACGCTGCGGCGGAATACGAAAAAAAGCTGCGCCACGATGTGATGGCCCACATCCACGCCTGGGGCGACCAGTGCCCCACCGCCCGGCCCATCATCCATTTGGGCGCCACCAGCTGCTATGTGGGCGATAACGCCGATGTGCTGATTTTGCGGGACGCGCTGCAATTGATCCGCAAGCGGCTGATCGCGGTGATTGCAGCCCTGGCAAAATTCGCCCAGGACCACGCCCAGCAGCCCTGCCTGGCCTTTACCCATTTCCAGTCCGCCCAGCCCACCACCGTTGGCAAGCGCGCCACCCTGTGGCTGAACGATCTGACGCTGGATTTAGAAGAAATCGATTTTTGCCTGTCCACCTTAAAGCCCCTGGGCTGCAAGGGCACCACGGGCACTCAGGCCAGCTTCCTGGAATTGTTCCACGGGGATTTTGAAAAGGTGAAGCGGCTGGACAGCCTGATTTCCGAAAAAATGGGCTTTGCCGCCGCCGTGCCCGTTTCCGGCCAGACCTATTCCCGGAAAACGGACAGCCGGGTGCTGAACGCCCTTTCCCAAATCGGCCAGAGCGCCCATAAATTTGCCAACGATATTCGCCTGCTGGCCCATAAAAAAGAAATCGAAGAGCCCTTTGAAAAAAATCAGATCGGTTCCTCCGCCATGGCCTATAAGCGCAACCCCATGCGGTCCGAGCGCATGACGGCCCTGTCCCGCTTCCTCATTGCCAACGCGCAAAACGGGGCCATGACCGCCGCCGAGCAGTGGTTTGAGCGCACCCTGGACGACAGCGCCAACCGCCGCCTGTCCCTGGCCGAGGGCTTCCTGGGCTGTGACGCGGTGCTTTCCCTGTATTTGAACATTGCCTCCGGACTGGTGGTGTATGACAAGGTGATCGAAAAGCATTTGCGGGAAGAGCTGCCCTTCATGGCCACCGAAAATATCCTGATGGACGCGGTGGAACGGGGCGGCGACCGGCAGGAGCTGCACGAGCATATCCGCGTCCATTCCATCGCCGCGGCCAATGCTGTAAAAATGGAAGGGAAGGAATGCGATTTGCTTTCCCGCATTGCCGGCGACCCCGCCTTCCAAGTGGACGAGGAAACGCTGAGCGCATCCCTCCAGCCGGAAAACTATATCGGCTGCGCCGCCCTGCAAACCAGGGCCTACCTTGCTTCCGTCATTCAGCCCATCCTGGACGCCAACGCGAATGAAACGGTAGATGCCCAGGAAATCAACGTATAACCGTATAATTGCGACAGCCCAACCAGTCAGCGCGCGGTTTGCACCGGGCGCTCTTTTTTATGACGACGCCCTCAGCATTTCCGTCTGCAGCCGGCTCAGGATGCGTTTTTCCAGGCGGGAAATGTAGGATTGGGATATGCCCAATTCATCCGCCACTTCCTTTTGCGTCATTTCCCGGCCGCCGCCCAGGCCGAAGCGCATATTCATGATGCGCTGTTCCCTGGGGGCCAAGCGGGAAAGCGCGCTGGAAAGCACCTGCTTTTCCGCGTCCTCCTCCACCCCGCGGGACACCAGGTCGCCTTCCGTGCCCAGCACATCGGAAAGCAATAGCTCGTTGCCGTCCCAATCCGTGCGCAGGGGCTCATCCAGGGACACTTCACACTTCAGCCTGCTGGTGCGCCGCAGGTACATGAGCACCTCATTTTCGATGCACCGGCTGGCATAGGTGGCTAATTTGATTTTCTTTTCGGGATTGAAGGTGTTCACCGCCTTGATGAGCCCAATGGTGCCGATAGAGATCAAGTCCTCCATGCCCACGGCGGTGTTTTCAAATTTCTTGGCGATGAACACCACCAGCCGCAAATTCCTCTCGATCAGAATGGAGCGGACGGCGCCGTCATCCTGGGGCAGGCGGGAAAGAAGCGACAATTCCTCCTCGTGGGTCAGCGGCTGGGGCAAAGGGTCCGCCCCGCCGATATAATACATTTCGTCCGGCTGCAAACGCGAAAAAAGCATCAGCATCCATGTCCGCATTTTAAAGGCCTGCATGGTATCTCCCCTCCTTTTGCTCCACAAAAAACGCCTCCGGCAGCAAGGCTCTTTCCTCTTCAAGTTCCGCCGGGGCCACCCAGCCATCCGCTGGCCAAACACGGTTTTTGCCCCGCACGCTCATCCCATCAGGATGGAAGCACATCATCATCCTGCTGCCCGCCGCCGTGCGGGCGCGCACAAACCGCCAGCCCGGCGGCAGGGTGGAAAGATCATTGACCTGAACGCCGGGCGGCATAAGCGTTCGCAGCTTTTCCAATGGGGCAACGATCACCGGCAGGCCGCTGATGGGCTCGCAAAGCAGGTTGCCGCTGTCCCGAAAAGCGGGAAGGCGCGCCTCCCTTCCCCGCAGGCGGATGCGCACCTCCAGCCTTTCTTGGCCTTTGGCTGGCAGGCGGCGGCAAAGAAGGGCACACAGCCCAACGCCTGCGCCGCTCAGGAAAAGGATCAGAAGGGGCGGCGCGCCCTGCCTGGCCGCAAAATCCGCCAGCCCGTAAAGCAGCCAGCCGGACGCCATAAGCAGCGGCCATAGGCGCAGGCAGCGGCGGCCAAAGCCAGCGCAGGTGAGAATCAGCCCCATAAAAAGCAGCGCGGGCACGCCGCCAAGCAAAGGCAGCGCCGCCCAGGAAAGCACCGCGTACCCGGCGCCCAGAAAAGCCGCCAGCGCCGCCCTGCCCGGCCGGAGGCGGCGGCGGCCCAGCACGGCGGTAAGGGCAAGGCACAAAAAATCCATCCATGCGTTCATGAAAAAATACGCTTCGCCCTGCACCCGCATCTTCCTGCCCTCCGCGCACAGTATAGGAGCGCAAGCCCCTTCCCGGCGTCGAACCGGGGCGCAAAAATGGGCGAAAAAAAGGCCGGGCGGCGCGTTCATTCCGCGCTTTGCCCGGCGCAAATCAGTGTAAAGCCTGATCTGAAATTATTAAATTTTCACTCCGCCTTTCCCAGAATTTCCATGGCCTGTTCCTCCTGGAATTGGTTGGTGTACAGGTTGTAATACGCGCCCTTCCTGCGCAGCAATTCCTGGTGCGTGCCCATTTCCTTGATTCTGCCGCCGTCGATGACCAGGATCCGGTCCGCCGTGCGCACGGTGGACAGGCGGTGGGCGATAATGAAGGAAGTGCGGCCCGTGAGCACCTTGGAAATAGCGTGCTGGATGATTTGCTCGGTCTGGGTATCCACGGAAGAGGTGGCTTCATCCAGCACGAAAATGCGGGGGTCGGCCAGGAGCGCGCGGGCAAAGGAAATGAGCTGCTTTTCCCCGGTGGAAAGCCGGCTGCCGCCCTCGCCCACATCGGTATCATAGCCTTTATCCATTCTCAGGATAAAGCTTTCCGCGTTCACCATCCGGGCCGCCTGCTCCACCTCCTCATCGGTCGCGTCCAGCCGGGCGTAACGGATGTTGTCCCGGATGGTGCCGGAAAAGAGCCGGGGCTCCTGGAGCACATAGCCCAGGTTGCTTTGCAGCCACAATTGGCTTCTTTCCTTATAGTTCACCCCGTCAATCTTGATTTCGCCCGCCGTAGGCTCATAGAAACGGCAGATCAGGTTCACCACGGTGGATTTTCCCGCGCCGGTGGGGCCAACCAGAGCAATGGTCTCCCCCGCCTTCACCTTCAGGTTAAAGTCAGAGAGCACCTTTTCCCCTTCCTTGTACTGAAAATCCACATGGCAGAATTCCACGTCGCCCTGCAGGGCGGGCCAGTTTTCCCGCTTGGGGTGGAAATTATCGCCGAAGGCTTCTTCCACCTCCGGGGTGTCCACGATATCCGGCTCCGTTTCCAGCAGGGTGAGCACCCGCTCCGCCGCCGCCTGAGCGGACTGCATTTCCGCAAACACGTTGGCGATATTCCGGATGGGCTCAAAAAACTGCACGGTGTAATTGATGAACGCCTGCAAAACGCCCAGCGTCATGCCGCCCACCAGCACGGCGCTGCCGCCCTGCCACAGGGCGTAGGCCGTGGCCAGGGAACCCAGCGCCACCACGATGGGCAGATACACTGCCGACAGGGAAGCCGCCCGCACGGAGGACTTTTTCATGTCATGCGTAAGAGAAGTGAATTCCTCCATGTTCATTTCTTCCCGGACCAGCGTTTTGGTGGTTTTAGCGCCCATAATGCCCTCGTTGAAGGCGCCGGTGATTTTGCTGTTGGTTTTTCTTACGGCGCGGTAAGCTTTCAGGATGCGCTGCTGGAACCACCAGGAAATGACCGCCAGCGGCGGCACCACCAGCATGACGATGAGCGCCATTTTCCAATTGAGCACCAGCATGGTCACGCTGGCCGCGATGAGCATGACGACGCCCCAGGCCAAATCCAGCAAAGACCAGCCGATGGTTTCCGCCAGGCGCTGGGTGTCGCTGGTCATGCGGCTCATCAAGTACCCCACCGGCATGCGGTCATAGTAGGAAAAAGGAAGCTCCTGCAATTTGCGGAAGGCCTGCCTGCGGATGGTGTAGCACACGCCCACCTCGATTTTTCCGCCCAGATACAGGAAATAGAAGATGGCCGCCACCTGCAAAAGCAGCAGGCCCAGATACGCCGCCACGAAGCCGCCCATGCCCTCCATGGTGCCGGGGCGGCCCAGGGCGGGAATGAAGTGGTCGATAGCGTAGGTGGTCATTAGGGGAAACACCACATCGCACCCCGCCGTAACGGCCATCACGCACGCCAGGCGGACCAAATCGCCATGATATTCCTTGGCGTAGCGCAGGATTTTTTTCCATAAGGACAGGGAAAATTTCTGCGTATAATCCTTTTCATCAAACTGTTGCATAGTCCCGCTTCTCCTCTTTGAATTCTTCCTCCAGAGCGGATTGAATGCTGAAAATGCGGCTGTAAAGCCCGCCGGAATGAATCAATTGCTCATGCGTGCCCTGCTCGGTCACGTGCCCATCCTCCATTACCAAAATCAGGTCCGCCTGAGAGAGGGTGACAATGCGGTGGCTGATAATGATGGTGGTGGTGTCCCGGCTGCGCGTCTTTAAGGCCTTCCGAATCTGGGCGTCGGTTTCCGTATCCACGGCGGACAGGGAATCATCAAAAATCAAAATATCGTTGTCCTTCATCAGGGTACGGGCAATGGCCACCCGCTGCTTCTGCCCGCCGGACAGGGTAACGCCCCGCTCGCCAACCAAGGTGTCGTAGCCCTTATCGCTTTCCAAGATGAACTCCTTGGCCGCCGCGTCGGTAACGGCCCGGTCAATTTCGGCGTCGGAGGCGTTTTTGCGGGCAATCGCCACGTTTTCCTTGAGAGTTTTGGAATACAGGAAAGGCTCCTGGAGCACCAGGCCCACGCGGGAGCGCAGGTAATACCGGTCAATACGGTCAATGGGCGTGCCGCCGATCAGGATTTTACCCTGCTTAACGTCAAATAGCCGCTGCATCAGATGCACCACGGTGGATTTGCCGCTGCCGGTGGCGCCCAGGATGGCCACGGTCTTTCCGGCGGGAATGGTAAAGCTCATATCCTTGAGCACATCCCGGCCTTCATCGTAGCCGAAGGTGACATGGTCAAACACGATATCGCCCTTGAGGGAGGGCCGCAGGGCGTCCGGCTCCTCCATCTCCTCCGGCACGCCCAGGATTTCCTGGATGCGGTCCATGGCCACCTTGCTCTTGCCCGCGTCGGACAGGATACGGCCCAACTGGCGGATGGGAAAGAGCAGCTTCCAAATATAGCTGGTAAAGATGATGAGGGCGCCCACGGTGATTTCACCCTGAATGGCAAAGTACACGCAGGCGATGAGCGTCATCATGGATTGGAGCATGCTCATGGCGTCGCTGGTGGCCCAATAGACGGCCAGGAGGTTGCACAGCTTAAAGGTCTTATCCCGAAAATCGGAGGATACCTTTTCAAACTTTTCCACCTCGTATTCCTGCTGGCCGAAGGCGCGCACCACCCGAACGCCGGTCAGGTTTTCCTGCAAAACGGCGCTCATTTTTCCCTCCGCCTCATCGGACAGGCGGAAATTTTTGATGACCCACTTGAAAAACAGCCAGGCGAACAGGAACAGTCCCGGAATCATAATCATGCTGATGAGGGTAATTTTCACATTCACGCTGAACATGTAAAACAGGGCGATGAAGATCATCAGCACCGCGTTAACCACCTGCATCATCTGCATGGAAAGAAAGCGCCGCACCGTTTCCACGTCGGACGTGCACCGCTGCACCAAATCTCCCGTTTCCGCCTTCACATGGTAGGAAAAGGGCAGATGCTGGATGTGGCCGTACAGCTTTTCCCGCAGGACCAGGCTCACATTTTCCCCGGCCACGGCCTGGGCCCGGCCCTTGATGAACCCAAAAACGCCGTTGAGCACATTCAGCCCCACCAGGGCCAGCCCGGCGATCCATAAATTCCGGGCCATGAATTCCCTGCCGCCCAGGGACGCAATCCACCCGTTGATAAAGGCGGGCATACGGCTGGCCTCTCCCAGCAGGTAATGGTCCATGGTTTCGGCCAAAATGATGGGCGTAATAAACTCAATCGCCGCGGTAAGCACCGTGCAGATGAGCGCGGCGAAAAAATGCCATTTGTTGTCCCAAACAAGCTTCCTCATCAAATGAGGCGTGCGCTGCTGCATAACCGTTCGTCCTCCCCTTGCTTTCTGTGTATGAAAAAAGGCCACCGGCACGCGGCCGGTGACCTGAAACATCTGCTGTGCGCGCAAAAACAGCGCTATACAGTGCCCAGGCGGCCGCAAAAATACGCAAAGATATCCCTTGCTGCAAAAGAACCAAGCTGTACGCGATTGTTCAGGATCATTTCTGCGGCCTCCTTTCATTCAAAATTCTTTTTCAGTATACTTGCATTAGCAGGAATTGTCAACCCTGTTTTTTCACAATTTGAATCATTTTGTTTTTTCTTTTCATTTCACCGGAAAATCAAAGCCTTCGGCGAAGGGCTCGCCAAGTAGCTTATAGTGCCACCATTCATGGTCAAAGCGGCGGAAGCCGTGCTTTTCCATGATGGAGCAAAGCAGCGCCCGGTTTTTTGCCTGCTCCTCGGTCACGCCCTTGGCCCCATGCCAGGCGAGCTTGCCGAAATAATCAAAGCCGGTGCCCATATCCAAGGCAACCCCGTCCATATCCGTCAGGGTCATATCCACGGCGCTGCCCCGGCAATGGCTGGAATTGCGGGCGATATAGCCCTGATCCACCA
>CAMOHY010000086.1 GCA_946615495.1 uncultured Clostridia bacterium | reverse complement strand
ACCGGGTGGAGGTGCTCACCTCCTCCGCCTCCAAGGGCCCCAGCATGGACTGGCTCAAAATCGTTAAGACCCAGCAGGCCAAGGCCAAGATTCGCCAGTTCTTTAAGCGCGAGCTGCGGGGCGAAAACGTGCAGAAGGGCCGTGAAATGCTGGAGCACGAGGCCAAGCGCCGGGGCGTGAAGCTGGGGGATTATACCAAGCCGGAGTATTACGAGCCGCTGCTGAAAAAATATATGTTCCAGGAGCTGGACGATCTGTACGGCGCCATCGGCTACGGCGGGGTGGCGGCGGTGTATGTGCTGTCCCGCATGATGGATGAAAAGCAGAAAAAGGATGTGCCCCAGCAGCCCAAGGTGCCGCTGGTGGCGGAGGTGCCCCCGGCGGAGCCCAAGGGCAAGCCCACCCACGGCATTTATGTGCATGGGGAACCGGGCATGCTGGTGCGCTTTGCCAAGTGCTGCAATCCCGTGCCCGGCGACGATATTGTGGGCTATATCACGCGGGGCCGGGGCGTGACCGTGCACAAGGCCGACTGCGTGAACGCCCTGCACACCGAGCCGGAACGGGCCATTCCCGTTTCCTGGGCCATGGAGGACGCGGGCACCTTCAGCGCCAATATCCAGATTATCTGCTACGACCACACTTCCCTGCTGGGCGAAATGACCAATTATATTGAGGATATGGGCATCCCCCTGACGGCCCTGGCGGTGAAGATCAACAAGAACAAAACCTGCAATATCACCACCACCCTGCAGGTAAAATCCCGCGAACAGCTGGACAGCGCCCTGGCCAAAATTCAGCGCCGCTCCGATGTGATCGAGGCTTACCGCAGCGTAAATTGATAAATTGAAATAACACTTTTTGGGAAAATTTCAAATTTTGCAAAACTTTCGTAAAATAAAGAAGGATTTTCTTCATACAAGCGCGAATAAAACAGAGTTATCCTTTGAAACGGAGGAAAGCATGCAGCCCCCACAAGGTTTTGAACCACAAAACGGTTATTCCGGCGGGCAGGAGCAGGGCGGCGTGCCGCCTTGGAATCAACTGCCGGCGAGCCAGCAATGGGTGCAGCGGCCGGTTCCGGGGCAAACGGGCGGGGCGTACCCGCCCCAGCAGGCCCCCGCGCCCGGCCAGGTGCCGCCCCCGGCCCAGCTGGCGCCGGAAGAAATGCCGTTTGCATATCCCGGCTATGGCAATACAGGCGAGGCGGGAAGCGGCCCCATGGGCCAAACGCCCCCGGAGGACAGGCAAAGCGTGCAGGCTTCTCCCCGTCCGGGCGGTTATCAGGTCCCCAAAACGGGCATGCCCCGCGCCTCCAGGCGCCGGGGAAAGGGCGGATATATCGCCTTGGCCCTCATCGTGCTGGCCTTCGCCGGGTTTGCGGCGCTGCGCATGCTCTCTCCCGGCGGCGCGGCCTACGGCTATGTGCGCTACGGCTCCATGACCGCCCTATACACCGGCGACGCGGTGCTGGTGCGCAATGAAACGGTGGTTACGCAGGAGAGCGTGAGCCAAATCGACTTTGAGGTGGAAGAGGGAGACGAGGTGGACCGGGGCACCCTGGTTGCCACCATCTACACCTCCGGCTTCAACGCCAAGGAATGGGTGACGCTGAACAATTACCGCAACCAGATTAAGGAATACCACAAAATCCTGATCGCGGGAGCCTCGGCGGACAATAATCTGCTTTCCCGCATGAGCCAGGTGCAGGCCCGCGCCATGGAGGTGCAGCGGCTGGTGCACGGGGCCAAGGGCAGCATCAGCAGCCAGGAGGTGCTTCTCCGGGAAGCCATGCAGAGCCAGCAAATCTACATCAAGCAAAAAAACCCGGACGACCAGAAGCTGAGCCGCTTGTATGACGACGAAAACACCCAGCTGCAGCGCATTTCCACCTGGACCAAGCAATTTGCCGCCACGGCGGACGGCCTGGTAAGCTTTTACACCGACGGGTATGAAAAAGCCCTGAACATGAACACCTTCGCGGACTTTTCTCCCGCCCAGGTGCGCGGCATGTACAACGGCGCCGCGCCCCAGGTGGAAACCAGCGTGGCCGTGCGCAACGCGACGGATATTTACCGCATGGTGCGCAAGGAGCAATGGGTGGTGCTCATGCTCTGCCAGGAAAAGGATTGGACGCCGGTGGAAGGCCGCACGTACAACCTGGTGATCGAAAGCTTTGATAACAACGTGCTGACGGCCACGGTGCTGTCCTCCACCCGGTCCGGCGGCGAACTGCTGGTCCGCCTGCTGGTAAACGATACGGATTTTCTGCCCAACGTGCTCTATCTGCGTTCCTGCCAGGTGCGCCTGGGAGAAAACGTGAACAGCCTGATGGTGCCCTCCCGCGCCATTTACGTGCAGAACGGCCGCAAGGGCGTTATCATGGCCACCGAGGGCGGGGAGTACTGGACGGGCGTGGAAGTGATTTCCGACGACGGCACCACGGCCTACGTGATTCCGGACAATGCGGGCGTGCTGTTTGACGGCGTGCCGGTGCGCCTGTTCTAAGGACGAGCGTAAGGAGGCCATGGACACCATGACGCTGGAGGAAAGGGTAAGCCGGGTCAGGCGGACCCTGGAGCAGGAAAGCGCGCCTTGGGGCCGCTGCCCCAGGCTGATCGCTGTAACCAAGTATTCAGCGCCCCAGGAGATTTTGCCCCTGCGGGATATGGGCGTGGAAGATATAGGGGAAAACCGGGTGCAGTCCATCCGGGAAAAGCTGCCCTATCTGGAAGGAAAGTTTTCCATCCATCTGATCGGCCAGCTGCAAACCAACAAGGTAAAATACATCATCAAGGATGTGTGTATGATCCATTCGCTGGACCGGGAAAGCCTGGCCCAGGAAATCGACCGCCAGGCCCAGAAGGCTGGCCTGCGCATGCCAGTGCTTTTGCAGGTGAACATTGCAAGGGAGCCGCAAAAGGGCGGCATCGCGGAGGAGGAATTGTTTCCCTTCCTCAGGCTGTGCGCGGCCCTGCCTGGCCTTCAGGTAAAAGGCCTGATGGCCATGATGCCGCTGGGCGCGGAAGAGGACATTTTGACCGGGTATTTTACCCGCATGCGCCGTCTGCTGGAGGAATGCCGGCAGGAAGCTGTGGGGAATACGGATATGACGGAGCTATCCATGGGCATGTCCCAGGATTACGGCCTGGCCGCGCGCTGCGGCGCGACCATGGTGCGCGTGGGTTCAGCCCTATTTCGATAAGATGCGGAGGATACGGAGATGGCAGTGGGCGACTTCTTTGGCAACCTGAAAAACAAGGTGCGTTCGGTGTACAACAATTTCTTCTATGATGGCAGCGAAGCGCCGCTTCCCCCTATGCAGGAGGATTATTCACGGCAGGAGCAGCCTTATGCCGGCCAGCAGCAGGCTGCTTCCTGGCAGCAGAACCCGCCTTACGGCGGCCAGAACGCCTACCAGCAGCCGGGCTATCAGCCCTATCAGCAGCAGGCGTACACCCAAAACGCTTACCAGCAGCCTTATGGGCAAAATGTCTATCAGCAGCCCGCTTACGCCCAGCCGGTTCAGCAGCAGGTGCAGCCGCAGCCTCAAAGCGCGCCTCAAGGCCGCATGCGCCGCGCCCAGCAGCACGCTTTCCAGCAGGCGGCGGGCAAGGTGGTGGATTTTGGCGCCTATCAGCAGCAGAACCAGCAGGCTGCCCCCAACAATGAAGAAAACGCCGCGGAAGCCGCCCAGCAATCGGGCGCGCTGCTCTCCGCCCGCGTTATCAACGCCCACGGCATGGGCGACTGCCGCAGCGCCATCACCTTGCTTCGCAATGGCGACGCGGTGCTGATCGTGCTGGAAAACATTTCGGACCCCAACGAAATGCGGCGGCTGGTGGACACCCTGAGCGGCGCCTGCTACTCCCTCACCGCCACCATTACCAAGGTGTCCCGGTACGGGGTATATCTCCTTGCGCCCCAGACCCTGGCCGTGTTTGCCGACCAGGCCACCAACCAAATGAATTCCGCGCCCGGCCGCGCTCAGGCCAGGCCCTATCAGCCCGCCTACGGCAATGCCCAGCGCGTCACCTACGCGCCCCAGCAGCGGGAAAACCCCGCTCAGCCCCATCAGCCCGTGCAGCAGCAAAATCCTTATGCCGGAATGCAGGGCTTTACCCAGCGCAGCGCCATGCAGGAAGAGGCAACGCAGAATTTTTATCAGCGGCCCACGCCTCAGGCGGCGCAGACCACCGGCTTTTCCGCTCAGCCCGCCGGCTACGGCTACGCGCCGGATGAAAGCGCGGCCATGGGCCAATAAGCCTTTGACCGCTTGACCCCATTGGAAAGGAGACAGGATCATGCTTATCCGTGCGATTCGTTTTCTGCTCAGTGTATACGCGCTGATGCAGCTCGTATTGTTCGCCCTGCCTTATGTGAGCAACACCCAGCGTCCCTGGATGACCACGCTGAACCGGCTGTGCGCGCCGGGCGTGCAGATTGGCAACCGCATCGCCTCCCGCCTGCTGCCGGACCGCCGGTTCAAAATCGACGTGGGTCCCCTGGCTGCCGCGGCGGCGTGCTATATCGTGCGCATGATTCTGGGCATTTTCTTCTGACGACCGTTTCCTGCCGGGCACGCGGCCCGTTTTCACCATCCACTATCTGATGCCGAAAGGAGCCTGACCATGCCGATTACTGTTGCGATGATCGAAGAAAAGGAATTCAAAACCAAAATGCGCGGCTATGACCCCGTGGAGGTGGACGAATTCCTGGATGATATTTGCGATGAAATGGTAGCCATGCAGGAGGAAATCGCCACGCTGAACCAGCGGCTGAGCCAGGCCGCCCTGGGCGGCGCGTATGCCCCCGCCGCGGCGCCTGCCCCCTCGGTAACGCCCGCGCCCGTGCCGCCGCCTGCCGCCGTGCAGCAGAGCGCGCCCAAGCCTGCCCCCCGCGTGCAGGAAGCGCCCGCCGCCCCGCGGGAGGAAACCAGCGAAGCGGCCCAGCGGCTGCTGAACCAGGCCCAGAAGGTGTATGACCAGACGGTGGCCGAGGCCAAGGCCAAGGCAGAGGAAATTTTGAACGACGCCAATGAAAAGGCCTCCATGGATATGGAGGCGCTGGAAGACGAAAAGCAGGCGCTGATGCAGGAAGTGGATATGCTCAAGCAGACAGCCAAGGATTACCGGGAAAGGTTCCTGCGCCTGATTGAAGACCAGCAGCACGTGCTGAAGGCGGAAACGAGCCTGTTTGAATAATCCTATGGGTGTTCACCGCCTTGATTCGCTTGTTTCCCCCTGGGAAGCAGGCGTTTTTTGCGCCTTGAACCCTTTGGAAAGGAAGGATCGATACGATGCGGGTGTTTGATACCCATTGCCATTTGGACGACGGGCAATTCAGCGAGGACCGGGAGGAAGCGTACCGGCGCATGCTGGAAGCCCAGGTGGAGCGCTGCGTGTGCGTGGGCAGCGATATCGCCTCCTCCCGCCGGTGCCTGGATTTTGCGAAAGAGCACGAAGGCGTGTTTGCCGCGGCGGGCGTGCATCCGCATGAGGCCAAGGACGCTTCGCCGGATTATTTGGATATTTTGGCCGAGCTGCTTCGCCGGCCCCAGGAAGTGGCCCTGGGGGAGATCGGCTTGGATTATTATTATGATCTTTCCCCGCGGGATGTTCAAAAGCGCGTCATGGCGGAGCAGGTGCGCCTGGCTGTACGGCTGAATAAGCCCGTCATTTTTCACATTCGGGACGCCCATGGGGACATGGTGGATTTTTTCCGCGCCCAGAAGGAATTGCCCGCCGGCATCATCCATTGCTTCTCCGGCAGCCCGGAAACCGCCAGGGAGTACGTGAAAATGGGCTTTTATATTTCTTTTGCCGGACCGCTCACCTTTAAAAAAGCGCCCCATTTGCAGCAGGCGGCCAAGGAAGTGCCGCTGGACCGCCTTTTGGTGGAGACGGACAGCCCGTATCTGGCCCCGGAGCCCAAAAGGGGACGGAGGAACGAACCGGCCAACGTGGTGTACACGTTAAAAAAGCTGGCGGAGCTGAGGGAAATGCCGGAGGAAGAAATGGCGCAGATCACCTGGAACAACGCCTGCGCAATTTACGGCATTCAATGAGCATTTTGACAAAGCGTTGCCATCATGCTATAATGAAACGAAGAAGAAAATCACCGGAAGAAGGTGTGCACGATGATCCGTGTGGAAATTTTGGAGCAAAACCGCACCGCGCTGCGGCCGTTTGTGTCGCTTCCGTTTCGGCTTTATAAGGACGATCCCAACTGGGTGGCCCCGCTCATAGGGGAGCAGCTGCGCAGCCTGTGTGAAAACCGGGAAGGCCCCTGCCGCTTTTTTCTGGTATACGACGGGGAAACGCCGGTGGCACGGGTAATGGCGGGCATTGACGAACGGCTCAATGAGCGGCTGAACCGCAAGTGCGGCTATATCAGCCTGTTTGAGTGCGCCCAGCGGGCGGATTACGCCCGCACCGCCTTGGACGCCGCCTGCGCCTTCCTGCGGGAGCAGGGCATGGATTCGGTGATCGGCCCCTCCGGCATGGGCGTGGACGATTTTGGCAAGGGCCTGCTGGTGCAGGGCTTTGACGGGCCTCCGGTGCTGTTCAACCCTTACAATCCTTCCTATTACGGCGATTATTTTGAAAAGTGCGGCTTTACCAAGCACCGGGACCACCTGGCCTACTTCATGCGCATGGACGAATTTGACCAGCGCACCATGGAGGAAATTGTTCCGCGGGCCAAGAAGCGCTTTGGCTTCCGGGTGGAGCACGTGGTGTGGAGCAAGGAAAACGAGGAGCGCATTTTGCAAAACGCGGGCCGCATCATCCGGGAAGCTTTCCCGCCGGAATGGGAATGGAATGTGCCCACCTACGGCGATTTGCGGCGGGAAGTGAAGCGGCTGAAGCGGTTTTACTGCCCGGAAATGACCGTGATGGCCTTTGCCGAAAACCGGCCCATTGGTCTGGTGGTGGCGTTTCCAGACTATAACCAGGTGCTCAAAAAAATGAAGGGCCGTGTGCTGCCGGTAGGGTGGATGAATTATCTGCTGGGGCGGAACAAGATTCACGGCGCCCGGTGCAGCATGCAGTTTGTGGTGCCGGAATACCAGCATAAGGGCGTGAACACCGCCATGATTTACGAAGCGTTCCTGGGCGCGAAGAGCATTGGCATTCAGTGGGTGGAGGGCTCCACGGTGGACGAAACCAACATTTCCTCCATCGCCAATACGGAAAAAATGGCCTCTCACCTGTACCGCATTTACCGCCAGTATGAAAAGAACCTGACGGAAGAATAAAGGAAAATGATCTGCGCCGCGATGGTTCTTCCAGGAATCGTTACGGTTCAGAAGATCTGCAAATTCCAGGAAAGCATGAAAGAGCCGCAGCCCTTTCATCGACAATCCGCAGGATCGGCTTTGCCGATGCGCTGTACCGCGATGGTTCTTCCAAGAATCATTGCGGTTTTTTTATTGCGCACAGAAGGAAAGAGGGCGGCATAGCATGTGGTAATCAACAGGAAAACGAGGTGGAAAACATGTCTGCGTGGAGCGAAACAAAAAACCAGGCTCTCAAGACCGAGGAAGCGGCCCTGCTGCCCGCTCTTCCCCGCAGCCCGTTTGGCAGCGCGGCGCTGAAATGGGCGCTTCGCGGCGCCGGGGAGGCGCGCGTCAAGCAGGTTAACGTGGCCGCCGTTCAGCCCCAGGGAGGCGAAAACCGCAAATATGCTTCCCTTCCGCTTCAGCCCCGAAACCGCGCGGCGCTGCACCATGCGCTGCGGCGGCCATAAAAAAGCGCGGCAGAGCCTGCGCTGGCTCTGCCGTCAGCGCATCGGCAAAGCCGATGCTTCCGAAAAAAGTGAAGGGTCACTTTTTTCGGGATGCAAATTTTCTTGTTCGCTCAAGGACTCACGGCCAGAAAATTTGAAGGGAATGAAAAATTCTTCCGCGGGGGCAATCCCCGCTCCAGAATTTTTCTCCTCGCGGCGTACACGCCGCCGCTGCGGATTGAAGATGGGGCTGTCTCGCAAACAAAAAAGCGCACAAAAAACATGACGGGAAGCTGT
>CAMOHY010000085.1 GCA_946615495.1 uncultured Clostridia bacterium | reverse complement strand
GGGCCGCCTGCGCCGCCGGCGCACCGCGTCGGTCAAGGTGCCCGCGGGCATTGATAACGGCCAGACCATCGTTATGAACGGCCAGGGCGAACCGGGCCGCAACGGCGGGCCCAACGGCGATTTGTATATCCAAATCACGGTGCGGCCCCACAAGCTGTTCAAGCGCGACGGCACCAATTTGCACCTGGATTTGCCCATTTCCTTTACTCAGGCGGCTCTGGGCGCGGACATTGATGTGCCCACCCTGGGCGGCGGCAAAACCACCTTCCACATTCCGGAGGGCACCCAAAACGACGCGGAATTCCGCATCAAGGGCCAGGGCATCCAGCAGCTGCGCTCCACCTACCGGGGCGATTTGATTCTGCATATCCGGGTGGAAATTCCCCGCCGCATGAGCGAAAAGCAAAAGGATTTGCTTCGCCAGTTCGAGGACGCCTCCTCCGGAAAGGAATACGAAAACCGCAAATCCTTTCTGGACAAAGTGAAGGACCTGTTCAACGGCTGAATGGCCGAAAAAATCAAAAAAGCGCCGTCTCTCCCGCCTTCGTTTCCGTTGGCGATGAGAGACGGCGTTTTGGGCTGCGTTTAAGCTTTCAGAAAAATTTGCTTCCCGAAAGAAATGCTTCTTCCCTTCTTTCGGCAGCCTCGGCTTTGCCGGTGCGTTGATGGGTTCAAGTCTATTCTGTTCTTACTTCTTCGCAGGCAGGCTGCCCAGCACCATGCCGCTCAGGCCGCCCGCGGCCACGCCCATGAGCACATCGATCAAATAGCCCAGCCAGGTGAACTGCTGCCGGGTCAGCAAAGCGTAAAGCAGCACGCCCGCGCCCATATAGATCAGGCCCAGCAAGGCCCCCCGCCGGATGCCGCTCTCATCGCCCCTGGGCACCGCCAGGCTGACTCCGGCGAAAATGGCCCCGGCTTTGATGAGCTGATTGATGACGCGGATGAGTCCGTCGCCCATATCCACAAAGCTGATGATGAGCGCGAACGCCGCCACCGCCGCCGCCGTTACCGCCACAGAAAAGAGGAGGCCCCGCCAAAGGGCCGTTTTTTTGCCTGTCGTGCGTTTGATCCGCCGCACTGCCTGCTGCGTCATATCGCCGCCTCCATTCGTTTTTTCTATGGATATGCGGCGCGGCGCTTATTCAGAACCCGGCGCGGACGGCGGAAAGCAGCGCTTCCTTTTCATTGGGCAATTCGCCCCGCGCCACCCGGAGCAGCAGGCCGTTCAGCGCCTGGCCGATGGCCGGGCCCTTCAGGCCCGCCGCCGCCATATCCCGGCCGTTCACCGCCAGCTGGGCCAGGGTGAAGCAGGCGTTCCGGGCAAGCAGGCTGCTGAGCTGCTCCAGTAAACGCTGGGTATCCTGACGAACGGTTTCTTCCCGCTCTCCCTGGGAAAGCCGGTTGGCCGCCCGGAGCCGGATCAGCTTTTCCGCCGCGTCCGGCCCCACGCGCACCAGCAATTCCTGCAGGGTGTCCGGCTTCAGGGCGGCATCCTTCCAGGAAATCAATCGAACCGCGCCATCCGTCATTTTGGCGGACATTTTCAGGCTTTTCAGCACAGTTTCAGCCAGGGCGGGGCTGTTTCCTTCCTCCGTGCCGCAGTGCTGCAAAAAAGCGGCCCAGCGGTTCACCGGGTCCAGCGGTGAAAAGCGCACCGCCCGGAGAGAGGCATGCCACTGCCCGCTCTGCGTCAGCGCGCCCAGCTCCGGCAGCACGGTCACGATCACATCGGGGTACGCCTTGAGCACCCGCTCTGCCTCCTTGCCCTGCAAAAGGCCTGTCAGCTCCGCGGCGATGCGCTCCCGGCTGATTTTTTTCAGCTGTTCTTTTCCGGCCCGCAGGGCGCGGTCCGTGTCCCGCTCAATAGGAAAGCCCAGCCGGGCGGAAAACCGCAGCGCCCGCAGGATGCGCAGGGCGTCCTCCCGGAACCGCTCCTCCGCCTTTCCCACGCAGCGAATCAGGCCGGCCCGGCAATCCTGCCGGCCGCCAAAGGGGTCCACCAGCCCTGCGCGGGGGGAATAGGCCATGGCGTTTACCGTAAAATCCCGGCGGGACAAGTCCTCCTCCACCTGCCGGGCAAAGCGCACGGAGGCGGGATGACGGCCATCCAGGTATTCCCCATCCACCCGAAAGGTGGTAATTTCCAGCGGCATGCCGGACAAAAGCACCGTCAGGGTGCCGTGCCTGATGCCCGTTTCGATGGTCCTCTCCCCCGCGAAAACGCGCTGCATCTCCTGGGGCACGGCGGAGGTGCAGATATCGTAATCATGGGGCGTGACGCCCAGCACCTGGTCCCGCACGCAGCCGCCCACCACAAAGGCGTCGTGTCCCGCCGCCTCCAGGCGCGACAGGGCCGCCTTCACCGGCGCGGGCAAAAACATATCCATCATTCCAGCATCCTTCCATTTCTGCCTTTCATCTGATTATATCACAGGACCGGGAACGGCGAAAGTACCATTTTTCCTATGAACGAACGGTTGCTAAGGCCCCTGAAATATGGTATAATTCGCCTGCGCCTGGGGCGCAGAAAGAAAACGGAGTGAGAAAAATCCATGGCGGAACCCATTATTTTAGCGGATCATGTGTCCTTTTCCTATGAGGAAGGCGGCCCTTTGGCGGTGCAGGATGTGAGCCTGGCCGTGGAAAAGGGCAGCTTTCAAGCGATTTTGGGCCAGAACGGCTCAGGCAAATCCACCCTGGCCAAGCTCATCAACGGCCTGTACGTGCCCACGGAGGGGCATGTGACCGTGTGCGGCATGGACACCCAAAGCGAAGAAAACACCTGGGAAATCCGCAGGCGGGCCGGCATGGTGTTTCAAAACCCGGATAACCAGCTGGTGGCTACCGTGGTGCGGGAGGATGTGGCCTTTGGCCTGGAAAACATCGGCGTGCCCACGGAAGAAATGCCGGGCCGCATTGAAAAAGCGCTGCGGGACGTGGGCATGCTGCCCTTTGCGGACCGGGCGCCCCATCTTCTCTCCGGCGGGCAGAAGCAGCGGGTGGCCATCGCGGGCGTGCTGGCCATGCAGCCCGAAGCCATTATTTTTGATGAATCCACCGCCATGCTGGACCCCCAGGGCCGCCGGGAGGTGCTTTCCGCCGTAAAGCGGCTGAACCGGGAGCAGGGCATCACCGTGCTGTGGATTACCCACTTTATGGAAGAAGCGGCAGAATGCGACCGGGCCCACGTGATGCACCAGGGCCGGATCGTTCTTTCCGGCACGCCCAGAGAAATTTTTTCCGATGTGAAGAAGATCAAGCCCTACCACCTGGACGCCCCGCCCATGGCCCGGCTTTCCCAGGCCCTCAGGCAGCAGGGCATGCCCATCCGGCAGGGCGTAATGACGGTGGAAGAAATGGCGGAGGAGGTGGCGAGGCTGTGCAGGTGACCTTAGAGCATGTGACCCATACCTATCAGCCCGGCAGCCCCTTCCAGGCCACCGCCATCCGGAATGTGAATTTGACCATCCGCTCCGGCGAATTCCTGGCCCTCATCGGCCACACGGGCTGCGGAAAATCCACCCTGGCCCAGCATATTAACGGGCTGCTCAAGCCCACCGAGGGCCGGGTGCTGCTGGATGGCCAGGACATCCACCAAAAAGGCTTCAACAAAAAAGAAGTGCGCCAAAAGGTGGGGCTGGTGTTCCAGTACCCGGAGCACCAATTGTTTGAAGAAACCGTGGCTAAGGACGTGGGCTTTGGGCCCAAGAACCTGGGATTGCCCGAAGGAGAAATCGCCCAGCGGGTGCAGGAGGCCTTGGACAAGGTGGGCCTCAGCTTGCCGGGGCTTGCGGAAAAATCGCCCTTTGAGCTGTCCGGCGGGCAAATGCGCCGGGTGGCCATGGCGGGCGTGCTGGCCATGCGGCCGGAAATTTTGGTGTTGGACGAGCCCGCCGCCGGCCTGGACCCCCAAAGCCGGGAGGATATGCTGCAATTAATTTCCTCCCTGCACCGCCAGGGCACCACGGTGGTCATGATTTCCCATTCCATGGATGATGTGGCCCGCTTCGCCAGCCGCGCCGTGGTGATGGAGCACGGCACGGTGGTGATGGAGGGCGCGCCGGAGGAAATTTTCCGCCATCCGGAGGAATTGGAGCGGATGGGGCTGGATGTGCCCTCCGTGTGCAAGCTGGGCATGCGGCTGCGTGCCATGGGCATCGAATGCCCGCAGGATATTTTCCGGGAGGAGCAGGCGGAATTGGCGCTGCTATCCCTGTGGAAGGGAGGGGCTGGGCATGGCGCTGAATGATATCACGCTGGGCCAGTATTACCCCGCCGACAGCGTGGTGCACCGGCTGGACCCCCGCGTAAAAATCGTGCTGCTCATCGTGCTGATCGTGGCCATTTTCGTGGCGGGCAATTTGCTGGCCTACGCGCCGGTGATCGCCTTTCTGGCTCTGGTAACGTATCTGTCCAAGGTGCCGGTGAAAATGATGGTGAAGGGCATCAAGCCCCTGCGCTTCATCCTGATTTTGACCTTCGTGCTGAACCTGTTTTTCCTGCAGGGCGAAACGCCCCTGCTGAACCTGGGCTTTGCGGTCATCACCAAGGAAGCGCTGATTACCGCCGTGCATTATTCCCTGCGCCTGGTGCTGCTGGTGATGATTTCCAGCCTGCTCACCCTTACCACCCCGCCTATTGTGCTTACCGACGGGCTGGAGCGGCTGCTTTCTCCCCTGCGGGTAATTCATTTCCCGGCCCATGAAATGGCCATGATGATGTCCATCGCCCTGCGCTTTATCCCCACGCTGCTGGAGGAAGCGGACAAAATCATGAAGGCCCAGACCGCCCGCGGCGCGGATTTTGAATCCGGCAATCTCATTGCCAGGGCCAAGGCCATGGTGCCGCTGCTGGTGCCGCTGTTCGTCAGCGCGTTCCGCCGGGCGGGCGATTTGGCTATGGCCATGGAGGCCCGGTGCTACCACGGCGGCGAAGGCCGCACCCGCCTGCGGGTGCTCAAGTGCGAAAGGCGGGATTACATTGCCTGCGCGGCGGTGGCGGCGCTGCTGGCGCTGGTCATTCTGTGCGGCAAGGTTTACTGATTGGCTCCTTTTTTGAGGAAAAAAACATGGAAAAAAGCAAAAAAGCCCAAACGGGCTATGGCATTGTGGAAGGCGTGATCTGGCAGCAGCTGCTGATTTTTTTCTTCCCCATTCTGCTGGGCACCTTCTTTCAGCAATTGTATAATACCGCCGACGCCATGATCGTGGGCAAATACGTGAGCAAGCAGGCCCTGGCGGCGGTGGGCGGCTCCACGGGCAACCTGATTAACCTGATCGTGGGCTTTTTCGTGGGCTTGGCCTCCGGCGCCACCGTTATCATTTCCCAGTTTTTCGGCGCGCGGCAGGAAAAAGAAGTATCCCGCACCGTGCACACCGCCATCGCCCTGGCCATTTCGGGCGGCGCGGCGCTGACGGTGCTGGGCTATTTTTTGTCTCCCACCCTGCTGGAATGGATGAACACGCCGGAGGACGTGATGGAGCCCGCCGTCACCTACATCCGCATTTATTTCCTGGGCATGATTCCCTCGCTCATCTACAACATCGGTTCCGGCATCCTGCGGGCGGTGGGCGATTCCCGGCGGCCTCTGTTTTTCCTGATCGCGGCCTGCATGACCAATATCGTGCTGGACCTGCTTTTGGTCATGGGCGCGGATATGGGCGTTGCCGGGGCGGCCTGGGCCACCATCCTGTCCCAGGCGGTCAGCGCCGTGCTGGTGGTGATCGTGCTGATGCGCTCCCACATGGCGTACCAGCTATCCTGGCGTCAGGTGCGCTTTCATGGGGATTTGCTGAGCCGCATTGTGCAAATCGGCCTGCCCGCCGGGCTGCAATCGGTGATGTATTCCATTTCCAATGTGCTCATTCAGGCCTTCGTCAATCATTTTGGCACCGACGTTTCCGCGGCCTGGAGCGCTTGGGGCCGGCTGGACGGCTTTCAGTGGATGATCCTTAACGCCTTCGGCATCTCCATTACCACCTTCGTGGGCCAAAACTTCGGCGCTATGAAATTTGACCGGGTGAAAAAGGGCGTTAGGGAATGCCTGGCCATGGCCTTTGCCTCCTCAGCCTTATGCAGCGTAGCGCTGGTGCTGTTCGGCCAATATTTTTACCGGCTCTTTGCCAATGATCCGGTGGTGATCGAAAAGGGCATGGAGATTCTCCGGCTCATTGCGCCTTTTTATGTCACCTATACCTGTGTGGAGATTTTGTCCGGCGCCATGCGCGGCGCGGGCGAATCCGTGGCGCCTACGCTTATCACGCTGGGCGGCATCTGCCTGCTGCGGCTGGTGTGGCTGCTGGGCTTCGTTTCCCGCAATCCCAGCATCCCCCTCACCATGCTTTCCTACCCCATGACCTGGGTCATCACCTCCGCGCTCTTTATCCTGTTCTACCTAAAAGGCGGCTGGATGAAGCGCTGCCAGGAACGGCTGATTACCCGGCAGGGCTGAACCAAGGGTGATATGATGAAAAAGAAAGCCATTCAAGCGCTGATTCCCCTCAAAAAACAATCCAAGAAGCGGCAAAAGGCCTACCACAGCGCCAAGCGCGGCTCCTGGGGCGAACTTTCGCCCGTGACCCGCGTGGTTCAAAGCAAAAAGGCCTATGACCGGCAAAAACAGCGCCAGGCGGACCGCCAAGCGCTGTTTGAGCGGGAAGAATAAATAGGTCTAAAAAGAGAGAACAGAATTCAGCGTACAGAGAACAGATTATAGTGAACACAGGCGTCACAGCTCCATGTCTTTCATTATCATCTGCACTCTGTACTCTGTTTTCTGTTCTCTCTGCTTTCAAGCGTCCTTTAAAACAGCTTAAATACTCCGGCGGACTCCAGGATGATGAGGAGAATCACGACGGCCAGGAGGCCGGACACGATCCAGATAATGATATCCATCTGCCGGACGGTGAGCTTCACCTTATCATACCAGGCTTCCTTTTTCATTTTTACCGCCAGGGAAAGCGGGTCCAAGGCCTTTTCCCGCGCCTCCAGCGCTTTTTCTCGTTCCTGGAGGGCCTTTTCGCGGTCGGCCAATTCTTTTTCTTTCTGTTCCATTACTTTTTGGCGATATACTTGCGGATATCCAACGACACGGCCAACACGATGACCAAGCCCTGGACCACATAGTTGTAATAAGGATTCACGCCCAGGAACTGCAGAATAATCTTGAGCAGTTCAAACACCAGCACGCCCACCAGGATGCCGGGCACAGTGCCGATACCGCCGGTGGTGGACACGCCGCCGATGGTGCAGCCCGCAATGGCCTCCAGCTCGTAGCCCTGGCCCAGAGAAGCGGAAGCGCCGCCGGACTTGGCCGCCAGCAGATAGCCCGCGATGGCGTACATAACGCCCGCCGTGGTATAGATGCGGATGAGGGTGCGGGTGGTGTTCACGCCGGACACTTCCGCGGCCACTTCGTTGCCGCCGATGGCATACATATACTTGCCGTGGCGCATCTTGTTATAGATGAACCAGAACAGCAGGCCGAACACCAAGGCAACAAAGAACAGATACGGCACATGGAAATTGCGCACCTCGCCGATACGGCCGTTAATCAGGGAGGTATAAATCTTCTGGAAGCCGCCGATGGGCTGCGCGTCGGAAATCACCAGGGAAATGCCGTAAATAATGGTCTGGGTGCCCAGGGTGGCAATAAAGGGCGGCACATGCAGCTTGGTGACGATAAGGCCGTTGATGAAGCCCCACACCAGGCCCAGGGCCACCACAATCAGGAACACCAAGCCGATATTCATTTCCGGGGCCCATTTCCACAGACGGCCGGTATAGTCCCCGCGCTGGCACAAAATGCCCGCCACCACGGAGGCAAAGCCCACCTGACGGCCGGCGGACAGGTCCGTACCCTTGGTAATCAGGCAGCCGCTAACGCCCAGCGCGATAAGGAAACGCACGGTGGTGTTGCTTACCAAATTGCCCACATTGGCCCAGGAAAAGAAATTATCCTTCATAATGCCCACCACGATGGCGGCGATGAGCAGCAGGAAAACGATGGGATTGCCCGTGATAAATTTAATGACCTTTTTGCTTGCGCTTTGGTTCTTCGCTTCCATATTGTCTCCTCCTCCGTCATTCAAACTGGGTGGCAAAGGTCATAATATTTTCCTGGGTAGCGTCCTTGCCATCCACGAAGCCCGTCACCCGGCCGTCGCACATGACCATGATCCGGTCGCTCA
>CAMOHY010000084.1 GCA_946615495.1 uncultured Clostridia bacterium | reverse complement strand
CGCCTTGGCCGTTTACCAATTCCCTGTTCCGCTTCCTGTCAAAAATGGATGTGACGCCGCGGCCCAGCTCCCAGCGGATATGCAGATACGGCGTCATGATTTCAAAGGGCGTGCAGGCCCAATCCGGGTCCCTCCACCGGTCAAGCGCCAAATCCTTGACGCCGTCCGCGCCGTAATCGCAGGTCATGCCGATCATGGGCGGCGGCGGGGGCGGCAGTTCCTCCAGGCGGAAGGAAGCGTGCTCCAAGGGCTTGAGACGCACGAAAATATTGAATTCCTTGCCCCTGGCTACCTGGGAAATCTGGAAGGGTGCATCCTCCCCCGTGGCCTCGTTGACGAGGCGGAAATGCCGGTGGGAAAACAGGATTTCCAAATCGATGCGCGCCACGGCGGTAAGCGGCACGGGATTGGGGTTCACGGCGTGCAGCCGGTAGTCCTCCGTCAAAATCATGGGCGTTTCGCCCAGGGATTCGCACAGCGCATCCACGCACAGGCTCACCGCTTCGTTGGCGCGGGCGGCGTAGAGGGTTTTGCGCATATCCAGCAGGTTCACCATGGGATGGGCCGGTTCCCCGACGCTGGAGGAAAAACCCCAGGTGTGCTCCGCGTACAGCATCAAATCCTGCCGCGCCTGGTCCAGAAGGTCCCTGGGCACGATGGCGCAGTCCGGGTCCATGGTCCGGCAGATGTGGTACTTGCGCACTGCCTCCCGGTAATGGCTCACGCTGGCGGGGGTGGAGCAGGTGCCGTCGGCCCACCAGTCCGTCCAGTCCCCCCGGTAGGTGGGCAGGGCGCCGGCGCGCCGCTCCACTTCCTGAAAGAACCGGTCCAAAGTGGTCATTTCCAGCTGGATTTGATCGCCGTTTTCCGCGTTCCAGCGGTGCACGAATTCGATAACGCCGGGGCCCGGCGGAGAATTGTCCGTGCACAGGCCGGACACCAGGATGGGGCAAAAATCATAGGGGTAGCCATCCTGCTTTAGCTGCCGGGCGTAATTGAACAGGCGGCGTTTGGAAAGCTCCCAGTTGGTTAATCCCGTGTTGGGCAGCCCATCGTGGATCATATAGCCGTACTGGCCGGACAGCTGATGGATATTGATTTCATTGCCCAGGTGGTAATGCTCCGTCTGCCACACCAGCATTTTTTGGCCGTCCGGCCCTTCCCAATAGAAGGGAAACTGCTTTTTCCCCACCGCGTGGAAGCCGTGGTGGGTGTGCACGGCGGACAAAAGATGCTTGACCCCGGCGTCGGCCATGGCGGATACATAGCCCCAGGGGTAGCCGTTGATGTCGGCGGTCATGGCGCTTTCCACTGATACGCCGTGCTCTTTGGCGGTTTGGGCGCACTTGGCCAGCGTTTCCCGCAGGATCATGTCATCCATCAGGTCGCTGCAGTTGAGAAAACTTGCGGAAAGGCCAATTTTGCCTTCCTTTACGAAGCGCCAGAAATCCTGCTGGTCTCCGGCCTTGCCGCGGCGCAAAAACTGCTCCAGCATCCAAAACGATTCCACGTTCCAGCAAAAGCCCGCCCATTTTCCGTCCCGCTCCGCGCAGCGCAGGATGCCGACCACGCTTTCCAGATATTTGGCGTGGTTCCAGGCGATTTTTTCCTGCCGGTCCGTATAGCCCACGTCGGTGTGAGCGTGATGAATGAGATAGAATTTCATGGTGTCCTCCCTTTCGCCGTCGGTTTCAGGAAAGCGCGTTCTTCTGTACGATTCCTGTTCATGATAAATTGTTTTTCTTTGCCTGTCAACCCGGAAATGAAGGCCGCGGTTGCGGGACGGAGGATTTTGAAGTATAATAGAAGCATAATAGATAAAAAAACGGGGAGGCGGCAAAGCATGGAAGAAAAGAAGCGGCTGATCTTTCACTGCGACTGCAACAACTTTTTCGCCTCCTGCGAATGCCTGGAAAGGCCGGAGCTGAAGGAGGTGCCCATGGCGGTGGCGGGGGACCCGGAAAACCGCGTGGGCGTTGTGGTGGCTAAAAATGAACTGGCCAAAAAATTCGGCGTAAAAACCACGGACACGGTATGGCAGGCCCGGAAAAAATGCCCGGACATTGTGTTTGTGCCGCCGCGGCACCATTTTTACAAGGAAATTTCCAACCGGGTAAACGCCATTTACCACGATTATACGGACTTTGTGGAGCCCGCCTCCATTGACGAATCGTATTTGGACATGACCGGCGCGCCGGAGTTTTACGCGCGGACGCCCCGGCAGCTGGCCGACGGCATCCGGGAGCGGGTGCGCCGGGAAATCGGCATCACCATTTCCGTGGGCGTAAGCTTTAACAAGGTGTTTGCCAAAATGGGCTCGGACTACAAAAAACCGGACGCCACCACGGAAATTACGGAGGATAACTTCCGGGACCTGCTTTGGCCCCTGCCGGTGTCCGATTTGCTGTTTGCGGGAAAAGCCGCCGTGGACACGCTGAATAAAAAATCCATCCTCACCATCGGCGATTTGGCCCGCCAGCCCAAGGAGCGGCTGTTTTCCCTGCTGGGAAAGGGCGGAGAGCTGCTTTGGAGCTACGCCAACGGCCTGGACCGGGAAAAAGTGCGCCAATGGGGCGATAAGCCGGAAATCAAATCCGTCAGCCGGGGCATGACGTTCAAGCGAAATCTGGTCACGAAGGAAGAAATCATGACGGGCCTTTCCGCGCTGGCGGACGAGGTGGCCTGGAGCCTGAGGGAGCACGGGCTGAAGGGGTCGGTGGTGGCCGTGCAGATCAAAAGCCCGGAGCTGCGCACCATTTCCCGCCAGATGTCCCTGAACCATTTTACCTGCCTGCAGCATGAAATTCAGCAGCTGGCCATGGCCTTGATCGAAGAAAACTGGACTATCGGCGAAAAGGCGCCCATCCGCGCGATCACCGTGGGCGTGACCAAGCTGATTTCCACCGCGGAGGAGGTGGAGCAGGTGGACATGATGGACCTGATGGGCGAAAACGCCCAAAAGAAAAAACGCGAGCGGCAGGATAAGCTGGAGGCCGCCGTGTACGCCCTGCGCAAAAAAATGGGCGGAGAATCCATTACGCTGGGCTTTCAGAAAAACGACGATATCGGGCTGCACCGGTGAGGCCCTTCAGGGTTTCACGTGAAAAAGCCTTCGGTGCAAAATCAATCGAAAAAAGTCAGGCTGCCGGATCCGTGGACAGCCTGACTTTTTCGCTGCTTTTTATTCTTTTTTCTTTCCGATTTTGTTCTCCGTACCGTTCAGCAGGCGCTGGATATTGGTCCGGTGGCGCCAGCAGCCCAGCGCGGCCATCAGCAGGGCCCACAGGCCCATGGGCCAAAAGCCGCGCCGGAGGATAATGCCCACGGCGAACACGATGAGCCCCACCATGCTGGCCAGGGACACATATTTGCTCAGGAGCATTACCGCAATGCCAATGACCGCCACAGGAATCATGAGCACCGGGTCCATAACGAAGCCGATGCCGATCATGGTGGCCACGCCTTTGCCGCCCTTAAAGCCGAAAAACACCGGCCACATATGGCCCAGCACCACGCAGGTGGCCGCGATGATGGCCCCGGTCTGCCCGGCAAGCCATTGGCCGATGAGGGTTGCGGCCACGCCCTTTAAGCTGTCGCCCAGAAAGGTGAGCGCGCCCTTGCCCAGGCCGTGCACGCGGGTCATGTTGGTGGCTCCGGAGTTTTTGCTGCCCTGGGTGCGGATATCCTGGCCCAAGGCCCTGGAATAGATGATCCCGGTGGAAACGCTGCCCAGCAGATAAGCAATCACGGCGCAGAGAACATACTGAACGATCATGGCCGGGCGTCCTCCTTCTTCTTTTCCCGAAGCACGAAGCGCAGAGGCGTTCCTTCAAAGCCAAAGGCCTTGCGAAGACAGTTTTCCAAATACCGCTGGTAAGAAAAGTGCATCAATTCTTCCGCGTTGATGAACAGGGCGAAGGTGGGCGGGCAAACGCTGGCCTGGGTGGCGTAATAGATTTTCAGCTTGCGTCCGCCGATGGTGGGCGGCTGCAGGGCCATCTGCGCGTCGCCCAGCACGTCGTTGAGCGCGCCGGTGCCGATGCGGCGGCTGGCCTGCTCCCACACCCGGTTCACTTCCGGCAGCACATTCTGGGCCCGCTGGCCCGTAAGCGCGGAAATGAACAAAACCGGCGCGTAATCCATGAATTTCAGGTCCTCAATCACCTGTTTTTTGAATTTTTCCAGGGTGCCGGTTTCCTTTTCCAGCGCGTCCCATTTGTTCACCACCACCACGGCGGCCTTGCCTTCCTCATGGATCATGCCGGCGATGCGGGCGTCCTGCTCGGTCACGCCCTCCTGGGCATCGATGAGCAGCAGCGCCACATCGCACCGGCGAATGGCCGCGATGGACCGCAGCACGCTGTAGCGCTCCAGGGATTCATCCTCAATGGCCCGCTTGCGGCGGATGCCCGCGGTGTCGATGATATTGTACAGGGCGCCGTCCGGGCCCTGAAACTGGGTGTCGATGGCGTCGCGGGTGGTGCCGGGAATATCGCTGACCATGGTGCGCTCCTGGCCCAGCAGGCGGTTGGTGAGGGACGATTTGCCCACATTGGGCCGGCCCACCACGGCCAATTGGATCACGTGGCTCTCGTCCTCTTCCCCGCCCTCCTCCTGCGGCGGCAGGCGCTTCACGATTTCATCCAGCAAATCTCCCAGGCCCAGCATGTTGGTGGAGGAAATGGCCACGGGGTCGCCCAGACCCAAACCGTAGAATTCGTACATGGAATCGGTCAGGCCGCTGTGGTCCATTTTGTTTACCACCAGGATCACCGGCTTATGGGTCTTGCGCAGCAGGATGGACACTTCCTCGTCATCCGGGGTCATGCCGGAGCGGGCGTCGGTAAAAAAGCAGATCACGTCCGCCATGTCCATGGCAATTTCGGCCTGGCGGCGCATTTGGGAAAGCAGCACGTCCTCGCTGCGGGGGTCGATGCCGCCGGTGTCGATCAGGGTGAATTTCCGGCCGGTCCATTCCACGTCGGCGTAAATGCGGTCGCGGGTCACGCCGGGAACATCCTCCACGATGGCGATTCTGCGGCCGGAAATTTTATTGAAAAAGGTGGATTTCCCCACGTTGGGCCGCCCCACGATGGCGACCAGGGGTTTTGCGTTTGGCATCGGAGTATGCCCCCTTTTTTACAAAATGTCGGTCAAATAGATGGACGGCCCAGCAGCGCGGCAAAAAGGGACGCGCCGTCGTTGGGCACCACGGTAACGGCGGGCTTTAGGGACGCGCGCACCTGCTGGAGGGAGGTGCCGTCCAAAAACAGGTCGCCCTCCGCCCTGAGCGTGTTGCCGCAGAGCAAAATTTCGTCCTCCTCCGCATCCTTGAGCTGCTCTATCAAATCTCCCCCGGTAATGAGCCCGGTCACGGTGACGGTTTCGCCGAAGAACGTGTTGCGGATGGGCTGCACGGCCACCTCTACGCCCTTAGGGCCGTAGGTGTCCACCCAACGGCGCATCACCGGCGCGATGGAGGAGCCGCAGGGAATGCGCACCCGGCGGGCAAGGGGGGAAAGGGTGTTTTCCTGGGCGGCGGCGCTCAGGCCGTTTTCAAATTTCCGCAGCAGGCCCACGCCGTTTTCCAATTGGGGATAGCCTTCGTATTCCGCTTCAGCGGGAAGGTCCTCCCCGGCAATGAGCACCATTTCATCGGAGGGAAACACAAAGCGGGTGCCCATGCTGTTCTTTAGCTTGTTCTGGAATTCATGGGCAATGGCCATAACCGCCTGAGCGCTTTCCCGGTCAAAGGGCTTTACCGGAGCCAGCCCCTGGCGGAACTTGGTCAGCCCCACCGGCACCAGCGCCGCGGATTGGGCGGCGGGATAAAGGGCGGACAGGTCGGAAAGCGTTTTGCGCAAAACGTCCCCATCGTTGTAGCCGGGGCAAAGCACGATCTGGCAGTGAAAATGCAGCCCGGCGCCCGCCAGGGCGTTCAGCCGCTCCATAATATGGCTGGCGTTGGGATTGCGCATCATGGCCACGCGCACCTTCGGGTCCGTGGCGTGGATGGAAATGTAGAGAGGGCTGGCCTTTCTGCGCAGGATGCGGTCAAATTCCTTTTCGTCCACGTTGGTGAGGGTGATATAGTTGCCCATCATCAGCGAAAGGCGCCAATCATCATCCTTCACATACAGGGTGTCCCGCATGCCGGGGGGCATTTGGTCGATAAAGCAAAACACGCATTTGTTTTTGCAGGGGTAGGGCTTGCAGGCCAGGGTGTCGGCCAGCTGCAGGCCCAGCCCCGCCTCCCGCGCCTTGATAATGCGCACGGTTTCCTCCGTGCCGTCGGCCCGGCGGATGAGCACATCCAACCTTTGCCGGTTGGTGAGGGCCTGGTAATCGATCTCGTCCAGGATGGGCTCTCCGTTGATGGCGATCAGGCTGTCGCCCGCCCGGATGCCCCGGCGGTAAGCCACGCCGTGAGGCTGCACCGCCTCAATCAAATGCGCCATGGAAACCCCCTCCTTTCCAATGGATGGTACCTTTCATTATCCGCTATCTAAGGAAAAAAGTCAAGCAATCAGAGGGAAAACCGCTCCCACAATTCCTTTTGCCCCAGCCGCACGGCATGCGTATAATCCAAAGAACGAAGCAATTCCTCCGCTTCGTTAAAATAAGCGTCCAAATACCTCGCGTCGTGGCAGTCAGAGGTTACGGTCACTTCACCACCCCAGCTTTTCCATTCCTTGAGCAAAAACGGGGCGGGATAAGGGGAGGTCAGGTAGCCGCGGGCCATGGCCCCGGTGTTCACCTCCAGCAGGGCGCCGCTGTCCGCCATGGGCCGCAGGGCGTCCAGAGCCAAACGGCGGTAAGCCTTGCTTTCCTCGTCGAAAAGACGCAGCACCGCGTTGTTTTTCCGCACCAGGTCAAAGTGGCCGATGATGGGCGGACGTTCCTTTACCACGTAATCCCGCAGCGATTCATAGTATTGCCGCGCCATCATAAGGCCGTCGCCCCCGCAGCGCTCATCCACATATTTTTTTAGCGGCGCGGCGTCCCCGTCAATAGCCACAAAATCTCCCGGCCAGGTGAGATAATGCACGGAGGCGATGTAATAATCGTAATCCTTGGCGGACACGCAGGCGAAAAGGTCCCTTTCCAGGCCCAGATAAATGGCCATGCGCCCGGCGTATTCCGCCTGGAGCGTCCGGATTTGCGCCCGATAGGCAGGCTCGTCCTTCAGGGCCATATTGTATTCGGCGTCAAACTCCTGGGGCGCGTGGGAGGAAAAGCCCAGGGACACAAAGCCCTTTTCTAAAGCCGCCCTAACCGTCAGAGGCGCCGGCGTCCTGCCGTCGCAGAAGGTGGTGTGCACATGGGCGGAGGAAAGCGTCTTCATTTAATTTTCCTCCAGAATGCGCAGCGCTTTTTCCCGGCAGGGCACGCTGCACGCCAGTATGCCGCAGGGGCCGTCAAAGTATGGCGCGCCGCGGCCCAGAGAAATATAGCAGCCGCCCGCCTCCTGCACCAGCAGCGCCCCCGCCGCCACATCCCAGGGCCGCAGCTTTAATTCAAAAAACACGTCGCTCCGGCCGCAGGCCACGTCGCACAAATCCAGCGCGGCGGAGCCACAGCGCCGCAGGTCGCCCGCCTGCAAAAGAAATTCCGCCGCCGCAGCCATGGTGCGCCGGGCCAGCTCTTGGTCGTAGGGCGAGGTGCCGAAGGACACCATGGCGCTTTCAAAAGGCAGGGTTGAGGCGAAAATAGGCTTGCCATTCAGGAAAGCGCCCTGGCCCGCCTGGGCGGTAAACATTTCTCCGGCGTAAGGGTTGTAGATCACGCCCAGCACCGGCCGCTTCTCCCTTAGCAGCGCAATGGAAATGGCCGAGGCGTTCCTGTGGCGCATAAAATTCAGCGTGCCGTCGATGGGGTCCACCACGAAGGTGGGATCACCGGTGAGCGGCTCATTCTCCTGCTCCTCCGCGAAAAAGCGGGCCGAGGGCAGAAGGGACATCAGCTCTTTTTTCAAAAATTGCTGCACCGCCACATCCGCGTCGGTGACGAAATTGTAATGGCCTTCTTTCTGGTGAATAGCCGCGTCCCGGTATTGCAGCATCATGCTGCCCGCTTGGCGCGCAATGCCGGTGATCTGAGTAAGCATGACGGATGAACCCCTTTGTAAGAAAATATTCTATCATATTATAACGCCCGCCGCCTGACCCTTCGGGAGTCGGCGGGACGGCCAACCGCGCTTCG
>CAMOHY010000083.1 GCA_946615495.1 uncultured Clostridia bacterium | reverse complement strand
GCGCCGGTTTTTGTAAACCGGCGCTTTTTTGATGCAGGGAGGACAGGCTGAAAAAACGAATGTTTTTTTCGTATGTTGCCGGAATATTCACAAAACATGCGAAAAAACAGGGAAAAGACAGGATTTCCTCTTGCCCTGCGGCCTTTTATTTCTTATAATATGGCTGTTGCGGGGCTAAGCCTCGCCCATTTGCTACCCAGAAGGAGGAAAAAACCATGAAGAAGCTTTTTGCGTTTGCGTTGGCCGCGATTATGCTGCTGGCGGTCACTCCCGTATTAGCGGAAGACGCTCCCCTGAAAATCGCCGTGATCGGCCCCTTCACCGGCCCCGCGGCCAACTATGGCCTGGCCTGCCAGTATGGCGCCCAGGTGGCCGCCGATGAAATCAACGCCAAGGGCGGCATGCAGATCGAATTGATCTTCGGCGACGACGAGCATGACCCGGACAAGTCCATCAACGCATACAACTACGCTTTGGACCAGGGCGCCCAGATGATCGACGGCACCACCACCACCAGCCCCTGCCTGGCCGTGAGCGCCAAGGCCTATGAAGAGCGCGTGTTCATGCTCACCCCCTCCGCCTCCAGCGACCTGGTGGTGGCCGATAAGGACAACATGTACCAGGTGTGCTTCCAGGACCCCCAGATGGGCTACATCCCCGCCGACATGATTGCTGAAAACAACATGGGCAGCAAGATCGCCATCATCTACAACATTTCCGACGACTATTCCACCGGCATCTACGACGCCTTCAAGGCCGAAGCGGAGAAGGTTGGCCTGGAAATCGTTTCCGTGACCACCTTCACCGAAGGCGACACCGATTATAAGACCCAGGTGGACAAGGCGATGGAAGCCGGGGCCGACCTGGTGTTCCTGCCCATCTACTACACCCCCGCTTCCATGATTCTGCGCGCCGCCAAAGATATCGGCTACGCGCCCGTGTTCTTCGGCGTGGACGGCATGGACGGCATTCTGGCCCTGGAAAACTTTGATCCCGCGCTGGCCGAGGGCGTCATCCTGCTGACCCCCTTCTCCGCCTTTGATACCGACGAAGCGGTGGTCAATTTCGTAGAAAAGTACACCGTTGTTTCCGGCGGCGTGGTGCCCAACCAGTTTGGCGCGGACTCCTACGACGCCATCTACGCCCTGTACCAGGCCTGCCTGAACGCGGGCATCACCGGCGATACCCCCGTGGAAGAAGCCTGCGAAATGCTGATTGAGCAGTTCTCCACCATGGAATACACCGGCCTGACCGGCACCATGCGCTGGGATGAGACCGGCGCTGTGAACAAATTGCCCGCCGCTTACGTCATCAAGGACGGCGCTTACGTGCCCCTGGGCGAATAATCAGCGCGCGTGCCCGGTCCCGCTTTTTGCGGGGCCGGACTATATTTTCACAGAATAAGGTAATCAACAGCGGGCCCATAGGGGATGGGCCGGCTGCTGGTTACTTTTCTGTGTTTCATGAGGAGTTGGATCCATATGACAGCATTTTTACGTTTTCTCATTAACGGCGTGAGCTTGGGAAGCGTATATGCCATCATCGCGCTGGGCTACACCATGGTGTATGGCATTGCCAAGATGCTGAATTTCGCCCATGGCGACGTGATTATGGTGGGCGCGTATATTGCCTTCTGCGGCCTTCAGTATTGGGGCTTTCCGCCGGTGGCGGCCATTTTGGCGGCCATGGTGGTGTGCACGGTGCTGGGCGTTACCATTGAGGGCCTGGCCTACCGCCCCCTGCGCCAGGCGCCCAGCCTGGCCGTGCTCATTACGGCCATTGGCATGAGCTATCTGCTGCAGAACGTGGCGCTGATGATCTGGGGCGCTAATCCCAAATCCTTCCCCCAGACCTTTATTAACAGCTCCACCTGGAATATTGGCGAAATGAGCATTTCCAGCGCCACCGTCATCACCATCCTGGCCAATATCGTTATCATGATCGGGCTGACGCTGTTCACCGCCAAAACCAAGATGGGCAAGGCCATGCGCTGCGTCAGCGAGGACCGGGGCGCGGCGGAATTGATGGGCATCAACGTGAACCGCACCATTTCCGCCACCTTTGCCATCGGCTCCGCCCTGGCGGCCATCGCGGGCGTGCTGCTGTGCTCCTCCTATCCCATTTTGCAGCCCACCACCGGCTCCATGCCCGGCATTAAGGCGTTCACCGCGGCCGTGTTCGGCGGCATTGGCTCCATTCCGGGGGCCATGATTGGCGGCGTGCTGCTGGGCGTGATTGAGATTTTGGGCAAGGCCTATATTTCCACCGAGGTAGGCGACGCCATCGTGTTTGCCGTGCTCATCGTGGTGCTGCTGGTGAAGCCGTCGGGCTTGCTGGGCAAGCCCGTGCGGGAGAAAGTGTGAGGTGGCGGGAATGACGAAAGAAAAGCGCAAGCGCCTGATCTACAGCCTGGTCACTTATCTTTTGGTGATCGCCGCCTTCATTTTTTTGCAGTCCATGATCGCCAACAAAACCATTTCCCGGTCCCTGAAGGGCCAATTGGTGCCCATTTGCTGCTGGATCGTCATGGCCGTATCGCTGAACCTGGTGGTGGGCATTTCGGGCGAATTGTCCCTGGGCCACGCAGGCTTTATGAGCGTGGGCGCTTATACCGGCGCCGTGGTCAGCGGCTGGCTGCTGAACGGCTTTGACGTGCAGGATACCACGCTGCGGCTGGTGCTGGCCATTGTGGCGGGCGGGCTGTTTTCCGGCATTGTGGGGGCCCTGATCGGCATTCCGGTGCTCAGGCTCCGGGGCGATTATCTGGCCATCGTCACCCTGGCCTTCGGCGAAATCATCCGCAGCCTGGTCAACGTATTTTATGTGGGCACGGCGGACGGCAAGCTGCATTTTTCCTTCCTGCAAAAGAATATGCCGGACGCTGTTACCATGCTGGTGGACGGGGCCAAGGGCGCGGTGAAGGTAAAGCCCATTTCCACCTTTACGGCGGGCTTTATCCTGGTGCTCATCACCCTGGTGGTGGTGCTGAACCTCATCAATTCCCGCGCCGGACGCGCCATCAAGGCCTGCCGGGATAACCGCATCGCCGCCGAATCCATGGGCGTGAACGTGACCAAATATAAAATGATGGCCTTTGTCACCGCCGCCGTGCTGGCGGGCATGGCGGGGGCGCTCTACGGCCTCAATTCCTCCACCGTGGTACCCAGCCAGTTCACCTTTAACCAGTCCATTAACGTGCTGGTGTTTGTGGTGCTGGGCGGCCTGGGCAATGTGCTGGGCAGCATCATTTCCGCCGCGTTTCTTACCATTTTGCCGGAAATGCTCCGCGCCTTTGCCGATTACCGCATGCTGGTTTACGCTGTTGTGCTCATCCTGGTCATGATCTTTACCAATAATCCCACCATTCGTTCCTGGGTGAACCGGCTGACCGCGCCCCTGCGGAAAAAGGAAAAAACGGGAGGTGACGCGCAGTGACCCAGCAAAAGCACCGCAGCAGCACCAAAATGGTGCCTATGCCAACCTACAGCATCGTGCCGGAGCGGGACGTGAACGAAATTCCCGTGCTGGAAACCCGCCATTTGGGCATTGAATTCGGCGGGCTCAAGGCCGTGGAGGATTTTAACCTGACCATCGGCAAAACGGAAATTGCCGGGCTCATCGGCCCCAACGGCGCGGGCAAAACCACCGTTTTCAACCTGATTACCAAGGTGTACGAGCCTACCACCGGCGCGGCCCTTATCAATGGCCGCGACCTGCACGGCATGAGCATCACCCAGGCTTCCAAGCTGGGCATTGCCCGCACCTTCCAGAATATCCGCCTGTTTGATAAAATGACGGTGGAAGAAAACGTGCGCATCGGCCTGCATAACCGGATCAAGTACGATATGGTCAGCGGCATTCTGCGCCTGCCCCGCTACTGGAGCCAGGAAAAGCGCCAGCACGAAAAGGCCCTGGAGCTTTTGCACATCTTCGATATGGAAAAGCTGGCCGACGAGGAAGCGGGCAGCCTGCCCTACGGCGCCCAGCGGCGGCTGGAAATCGTCCGCGCCCTGGCAACGGACCCCAAGCTGCTCCTGCTGGATGAGCCGGCGGCGGGCATGAACCCCCATGAAACCGAAGAATTGATGGAAAACATCGCCAAAATCCGCGACCAGTTCCAAATCGCCATCCTGCTCATTGAGCACGATATGAACCTGGTCATGGGCGTGTGCGAAGGCATTTGCGTGCTGAATTTCGGCCGGGTAATCGCCAAGGGCACGGCGGACGAAATCCAGGCAAATCCCGTTGTGATCGAAGCCTATCTGGGCAAGAAGAAGGAGGGCTGACATGTCCAATCAAGCACAGGCAGCCCCGCTGCTTCGGGTAAACGATATTCACGTGTATTACGGCGCTATCCACGCCATCAAGGGAATTTCCCTGGAGGTGCACGAAAACGAAATCGTCACCCTCATCGGCGCCAACGGCGCGGGCAAATCCACCACCCTGAACACCATCGCCGGGCTGCTTCGGCCCCGGCAGGGCACCATAGAAATGGGCGGCGCGCCCATTCAGGGCGTCAGCGCCAGCAAAATGGTGTTCCGCGGCCTGGCGCTTTGCCCCGAAGGCCGCCGCATTTTCCAGCAGATGACCGTGCGAGAAAACCTGGAAATGGGGGCCTACAGCCGCCCGGCCTCGGAAATCGACGCTTCCCTGACGGAAATGTTTCAGCGCTTTCCCCGGCTCAAGGAAAGAGAAAAACAGATTGCCGGCACCCTGTCCGGCGGTGAACAGCAGATGCTGGCCATGGCCCGCGCGCTGATGAGCAAGCCCAAGCTGCTCATGCTGGATGAGCCGTCCATGGGCCTGGCGCCTATTCTGGTGGAGCAGATTTTCGATATCGTGACGGAACTGCATCAATCCGGCGTCACCATCCTGCTGGTGGAGCAAAACGCCCAAATGGCGCTGCGGGTGGCCGACCGGGCCTACGTGATGGAAACCGGCGTTATCACCATGCAGGGCGACGCGGAAGCTTTGCTGCATAACGACGCGGTGCAGAAGGCGTATCTTGGCTCGTAAGGAGGGGGGAGGAACCGAAGGAAGGCGGGGGAGACGCCGCTCTTTCCTCAATAATCCGTATCTATCAGCTTTCAGCCGCTCCTCGGACCGGCAAAGCCGGTCCTGCGGATTACTGATGAAAGGGCTGCGGCCCTTTCATACTTTCCTGGGGTTTGCCGACAGTCTGGGGCGCTTCCGGGCAATGACCGGAAGCGCCTATTTTACAATAAATTGATGCGCGTTCGAGATAAACAGTTGCAGGCCTTTTTTGCTCTTGACATATACCCTATCGGGGTATATAATACAGATACCCCAACGGGGTATATTGCGTAAAGGAATGGGAGACAATGAACGGGGAAGAAAAGTGCCCGGCCTGCATGGAAGCGGAAGCGGCGGAAAATTCCTGCTGCCATAAGACCAAGCAGCGCACCGAGGAGGAATATAAAAAGCTGATTCACCGGCTGAACCGCATTGAAGGGCAGATACGCGGCATCCGGGGCATGGTGGAAAAGAACGCCTACTGCACGGATATTCTGGTGCAGGTGGCGGCGGTGAGCGCGGCGCTGGCGGCTTTTAACCGGGAATTGCTGGCCGACCATGTGAAAACCTGCGTGAAGCGGGATATCCTGGCGGGGAAGGACGAAACCATTGACGAATTGCTGTCCACTCTGCAAAAATTGATGCGATAAAAAAGGAGCGCAGGAAACACCATGAAACAATACACGGTAACGGGCATGAGCTGCGCCGCGTGCAGCGCCAGGGTGGAAAAAGCGGTGAGCAAGGTGCCGGGCGTTATTAGCTGCTCGGTGAGCCTGCTTACCAATTCCATGGGCGTGGAGGGCACCGCGGCGGAGAGCGAAGTCATCCGCGCGGTGGAGGAAGCGGGCTATGGCGCCCAGAGCAAGGACGCCCCTGCCGCCGCCCCCTCCATGCAGGCCCAGGAGGACGCCTTGGCCGACCGGGAAACCCCGAAGCTGAAGCGCAGGCTGTTTGCGTCCCTGGGTTTTTTGCTAATGCTCATGTATATTTCCATGGGCCATATGATGTGGGGCTTCCCGCTGCCCGGCTTTTTGCGGGACAATCACGTGGGCATGGGCCTGGCGCAAATGCTGCTGGCCGCCGTCGTAATGCTCATCAACCAGAAATTTTTTATCAGCGGTTTCAAAAGCCTGTGGCGCCGCGCCCCTAATATGGATACGCTGGTGGCGCTGGGCTCCTCCGCCAGCTTCGTGTGGAGCGTTTACGCCCTGTTCGCTATGACGGTTGCGCAGGCGCGGGGCGACGGCGCGGCGGTGATGACCTACATGCACGAATTTTACTTTGAATCCGCCGCCATGATTCTGACCCTGATTACCGTGGGCAAGATGCTGGAGGCCCGGTCCAAGGGCAAAACCACCGACGCCCTCAAAAGCCTGATGAAGCTTGCGCCGCAAACGGCCACGCTGCTTCGGGACGGAAAGGAAACGGAGGTGCCCATCCAGGAGGTGCGCCAGGGCGACGTATTCGTGGTGCGGCCCGGCGAAAATATCCCCGTGGACGGCGTGGTGCTCAGCGGCAGCAGCGCCGTCAACGAAGCGGCGCTGACGGGGGAAAGCATTCCCGTGGACAAGGCGGAAGGAGACAACGTTTCCGCCGCCACAGTGAACCAATCCGGCTTTTTGCAGTGCCGCGCTACCCGCGTAGGGCAGGATACCACCCTGTCCCAAATCATCCAAATGGTCAGCGACGCGGCGGCCACCAAAGCGCCCATCGCCAAGGTGGCGGACAAGGTGTCCGGCGTATTCGTGCCGGTGGTTATTTCCATCGCCATCGTTACCACCCTAATATGGCTGCTAATGGGCAAAGAATTCGCCTACGCCCTGGCCCGCGGCATATCCGTGCTGGTCATTTCCTGCCCCTGTGCTCTGGGGCTGGCCACGCCGGTGGCCATTATGGTGGGCAATGGGCTGGGCGCGCGCCACGGCGTGCTGTTTAAAACAGCCGTCTCCCTGGAGGAAGCGGGCAAGACCCAGATCGTAGCCTTGGACAAAACGGGCACCATCACCCAGGGCCAGCCCCAGGTGACGGACGTGGCGCTGGCAGCGGGCGTGAGCGAACAGGAGCTGTGGAGCGCCGCCTGCGCCCTGGAGCAAAAGAGCGAGCATCCCCTGGCGCGGGCCGTGGTGGCCTATGCCAGGGAAAAGGGGCTGACCGCGCCGGAAGCGCAGGATTTTTCCGCCCTGCCCGGCAACGGCCTCACCGGCACGCTGAACGGAGAAAAGCTGCTGGGCGGCAGCCAGAAATTCATTTCGGGCCAGGCTGCCGTGCCGCAAAGCTTGCTTGCTCAGGCGGAAAAGCTGGCGGGAGAGGGGAAAACGCCTCTGTTTTTCGCCCGCGACGGCCAGGCTCTGGGCATTATCGCCGTGGCGGACACCCTGAAGGCGGACAGCCCGGAGGCCATCCGGCAATTGCGGAATATGGGCATTCGGGTGGTCATGCTCACCGGCGATAATGAGCGCACGGCCCAGGCCGTGGGCAGGCAGGCGGGCGTGGATGAAGTGATCGCGGGCGTGCTGCCGGAGGGCAAGGAGCAGGTGATTCGCAGGCTCAGGCGTCAGGGAAAAACCGCCATGGTGGGCGACGGCATCAACGACGCCCCGGCCCTGACCCGCGCGGATATGGGCATCGCCATCGGGGCGGGCACCGATATCGCCATCGACGCGGCGGACGTGGTGCTGATGAACAGCAAGCTGACCGACGTGGCCGCCGCCGTACGCCTGAGCCGCGCCACCTTGCGCAATATCCATGAAAACCTGTTCTGGGCGTTTATTTACAATGTGATCGGCATCCCGCTGGCGGCGGGCGTGTTCATTCCCCTCTTTGGCTGGACGCTGAACCCGATGTTCGGCGCGGCGGCCATGAGCCTGTCCAGCTTCTGTGTGGTATCCAACGCGCTGCGGCTCAATTTCTTTGATCTGTACAGCACGAAACGGGATAAAAAAATGAAAGCGAAGAAGGAGAGAAAAACCATGGAAAAGACCTTGAAAATCGAAGGTATGATGTGCACCCATTGCTCCGGCCGGGTACAGAAGGCCCTGGAAGCCATCGACGGCGTGGAAAGCGCCCAGGTGAGCCATGAGACCGGCACCGCCGTTGTCACCTTGTCCGGCGCCGTGGCCGACGACGTGCTCAAAAAGGCCGTCACCGACGCGGGCTACGAAGTGGTAGGCTGAAAAGCAAATAAACCAAAGTAAATTAAACCGGGGCTGCGTGTTGAGCGCAGCCCCGGTTCAGACTGTCGACAAACCCCAGGAAAGTATGGGGCTGTCTCACAAACAAAAAAGCGCACAAAAAACATGACG
>CAMOHY010000082.1 GCA_946615495.1 uncultured Clostridia bacterium | reverse complement strand
AACGGGCCTGCAAGGTGGTGCTGGATGAATTCCGGGGCGGCAAGCTGGGCCGCATTACCCTGGAAGCGCCAGGGGCAAAACCGCGCCGGGAGGAAAATACGGATGATAAAGCGTGAGGAAAGGCTGAATACCTTGATCCAGGTGGACCTGCCCCTATGGGAGCAGGGCATCCGCTTTACCGGCATGGACGAGGCGGGCCGGGGTCCGCTGGCGGGCAGCGTGGTGGCCGCCTGCGTGGCCATGCCCAAAGAGCCGCTGCTTTTATGGGTGGACGACAGCAAAAAGCTGTCCGCCCAGCGCCGGGAAAAGGTATATGAAGAAATCCTGCGCACCGCCCTGTTCGTGGGCGTGGGCGAAGCCAGCGCGGAAGAAATTGACGAAATGAACATTATCGGGGCCACCAAGGCCGCCATGCGCAGGGCCGCGGCAGGCGCTCCCGCGGATGTGTTTTTAATCGACGCCGTTTCCGGCCTGGGATTGCCGGGCGAGGAACGGGGCATCATCCATGGGGACGCGCTGAGCTACAGCATCGCCGCCGCCAGCATCGTGGCCAAAGTGACCAGGGACAGGCAAATGATAGAATTGGACCGGCTGTACCCGGAATACGGCTTTGCCCAGCACAAGGGCTACGGCACGGCCCAGCATATTGAAGCGCTCAAGCGTTTGGGGCCCTGCCCCGCGCACCGGCGCACCTTCATCGGGCATTTTGTATGAGCAGCCAGCAAACGGGATGGCTGGGCGAAACGCGGGCGGCCCTTTACGTCAGGCGGCAGGGCATGCGCCTGCTTGCCCGGCGTTACCGCGCCGCCCACGGCGAGGTGGATTTGATCGCTCAGGATCAAGGCACGCTGGTGTTCATCGAGGTAAAAGCCCGGCCCCATGGACATTTGGACGACGGCTTCCGCGCCGTCAACGCGGAAAAGCGCCGCAGGCTGCGCAGCGCGGCCCAGGCGTACCAAATGAATGCGGGCTGGTCCGGCCCGGTGCGGTTCGATATCATTGAAATCAGCGCGGCGGGGCTGCGCCATATGAAAAACGCATTTTAAGGAGCTTCCATGAAAAAGATAAAGCGCTATGGCCTGATTGCCGCTGCGGCCGTCGTATTGATCGTTGCAGCGTATTTCCTGTTTTTCCGCGCCGCGCCTGCCCCTGCGTTGGGGAAAAACCTGCTGATAAACGGCGATTTTCAACAGGTGGACGGCAAGGGCAATCCTTCCGGCTGGTTCATGGACGCCTGGTCCGGCCTTTCCGGCGCGGATTTTGACGTGGTGACGGAGGAGGACGGAAACGCCGCCCATATCGTCAACCACATCCCCAAGGACGCCCGGTACGCTCAGGAAGTGAGCGTGGAGCCCGACGCCCTCTATTGCCTGCACGGCTATATCCGCTCCTGCGCGGAAGGCGGCAAGGGCGCTAACCTGTCCGTCAAGGACGTATATGTTTTCTCTCAGGAAATGTACGACACCGAGGGCCAATGGCAGGAAGTGACCCTGTATGGCCGCACGGGCGCGGACCAGCACGCCGTTACGGTGTATGTGCGTTTGGGCGGCTACAGCGGGGAAGCCACCGGCGAAGCCTTTTTCCGGGATATTTCCCTTTTCCAGGTGCAGTCTGTGCCCGATGGCTATTCCGTCCCCAATTGGTATAAATCCTCCTCCAGCAGCAAAAGCGAGGAGGAAGAAGGCGGCACCGCGTCCACCCTGTTGGTGGCGTCCAGCATCGCCTATCTGGCGCTTTTTGTGGGGCTTTGCCATTTTCTGCGCAAGCCAAAGCCTGCCGGGCTGGAAAAAGAAAAGGGCGTATTGGCCAGCGGCTGGTTTGCCGCCGCGCTTTTGCTGTGCGCGTTTGCGCTGCGGCTGGTGCTGGCCTTCCTGATTTACGGATATAACGTGGATATTGGCTGCTTCAGGTCCTGGGCGCAGAAAATGGTTTCCGCCGGGCCCGCGGGCTTCTACCCCGCCGATGATCCCTTCTCCTTCTCCGATTATCCGCCGGGATACATGTGGCTTTTGTGGGTGCTGGGCTGGGTGGGCCAGCTGCTGGGCACGGGCGTTACCTCCTTCATGGTCAAGCTGCCGCCCATCGCGGCGGATATGGCGCTTTGCGCTGTCCTATACGTGTATGGAAAGAAATACCTTTCCTCCCCCGCGGCGCTGGCCGTATCCCTTCTTTACGCCTTTAACCCGCTCATCCTGGCCACCGGCGCCGCCTGGGGCCAGGCCGACGCGGTGATGACGCTGCTTTTGTTCCTGACGGTTATCTTCGCCGTCCGCGGCTGCTGGAAAGCGGCGCTGCCCTTGTATATCGCCGCCGTGCTGTGCAAGCCCCAGGCCCTCATGTTTGGCCCCCTGGGCCTGGCGGCGTTCGTGCTGGATATCGTCCGCAGCCTAAAAAGCAAAGAAAAGGCCTCGGCAAAAATCAAGGATATGGCGCTGGGCCTTCTCTTCATGGCCATCGCCGCTCTGGCAATCGCCCTGCCCTTCTCCATTCACCTTTCTCCGGACTGGCTGTTTACCCTTTACAGCAAAACCATGGGCCGCTATGCCTATGCCACGGTAAACGCCTGCAACTTTTATTTCCTGATGGGGAAAAATTGGGCCTCCTCCACCGGCGACCTGGGCGGGAATTTTGTGCTGCCGCTTCTTGTGTATCTTTTGGCGGTGCTGCCTTTGCTGTTTGCGGAATTCAAGCATATGGGCAAAGGAATGCTGGATGACAAAAAAGAACGCCTTCGTTTTTCCATCCTGGGCGCGCTGGTTCTGGCCCTGGGGCTTGGCCTGCTCATGCTCAGGCTGTGCGGGGCGCTGACCTATGCTTCCCTTGGCACAGCCATGGTGATTTACTGCGTGGCGCTGTGCATCGCCCTTTACGTGCTGGCCAACGACGCAAGGAACCTGCCCATTTTCGGGGCCGTCCTGCTGCTTATGCTGTTCAACACGGGCTCCATGATGCACGAAAGGTATCTGGTGCCCGCGGTGGCGCTGCTGCTGCTTGGCTATATTCTGAAAAAGGATACCCGTATCCTCTGGCTCACCGTGGGCGTCACGGTGGCTGGCTTTTTGAACGTGGGCTGCGTGCTGGACCGCAATATCCGCATCGGCGGCAGCGCCGGGCATTTGAGCGCCCCGGCGTTTTCCCTGGTCAGCGATATGGCCGTGCTGGAATATTTCTGCGCGGGGCTGAACTGCTTAGCCTGCTTTGCCGCCCTGTGGCTTTGCGCGGTGCTCAGCCGGGGCCAGGTGATGGAAATTCAGGCGGAAGCTCCTTCTGCTTCCCCTCTGCCCCAGCCCTTCCCCACCCGGAAAATGACCGTGCGGGATTGGGTGCTGTTATGCGCTGTCACCGCTGCCTACTCCGTGCTGGCCTTTACCAATTTGGGCGCCACCAAAGCGCCCCAGAACGCTTACGTGGCCGCCGCCCCCGATGAGCAGATCGTGCTGGACCTGGGCGACACCTATGAATTCCAGATGCTGTTTTATGGCGGCATCCATCAGTATCAAAGCGACTTCACCGTGGAAATCAGCGGCGACGGGCATAGCTTCACCCAAAGCTACAGCGCGCCTATGCCTGTGGGCGACTGCTTCAAATGGAAATACCTGAATACGGATGGAACGTATCCCATCACCCTGAATGGCCGCTACGTGCGCATCACGTCGGACCATTACGGCCTGACGTTGTTTGAAGTGCTTTTTAAGGACGCGGCAAGCGGAAACGTGCTGCCCGCCCAAGTGGTAAGCGATTTCATGTCCGCCGAGGTGCAGGTCATTGACCCGGCCACCGGCGAACCCCTCCTGGACGGGCGGACCGGCCAGCCCATCCGCCACCGGGAAATGGTGAACGCCAACAATGAAACGGCGTACGCCCTGGTGGACGAGCCGGACAGCATGGCGGGCGATTATCCCAGCTGGTACAATTCCATGTACTTTGATGAAATCTATCACGCGCGCACCGCCTATGAGCACCTGCACCAGATGCAGCCCTACGAATACACCCACCCGCCGCTGGGCAAGGTGATGATGAGCTGGTTCATCGGCATCTTTGGCATGACGCCCTTTGGCTGGCGGTTTGCCGGGGCGCTGGCGGGCGTGCTGATGCTGCCCGGCATGTACCTGCTGGGCAAGCTGCTCATCAAGCGCTCCTGGGGCGGCTTAGGCGCCAGCCTGCTTTTGGCGCTGGACCTGATGCACTTTACCCAGACCCGCATCGCCACCATCGACAGCTTCGTGGTGCTGTTCATCATTTGGATGGTCTACTTTATGCTGCGCTGGGTCTTCCTGGACTTTTTCCATACATCCTTCTGGAAAACCCTGGTGCCGCTGGCCCTGTCCGGGCTGTGCATGGGCCTTGCCGTGGCCAGCAAATGGACAGGCTGCTACGCGGGCGTGGCGCTGGCGCTCATCTTCTTCTATGGCGTTTGGCGGCGGAGCCGCGTGGTGCTGGCCGCCGGGAAAATTCCACAGGAAGAGCGCACGGAAGAAGAAAAATCCGCCGCGAACGCGGGCAAGCGCCTGCTGATAACGGTGGCAAGCTGCCTGATTTTCTTCGTGCTCGTGCCCCTGGCCGTTTACTATTGTTCCTACATTCCCTTCTACGCTTACGACGGCGTAGGCGTGTCGGTAAAAAAGATCATCGCGGAAACCCAGCGGATGTTCGATTACCACAGCACGCCGCGCCTGGGCATGGACCACAGCTTCTATTCCCCTTGGTACGAATGGCCCGTGATCGCCAAGCCCATGTGGTATTCCTCCAACGCCTTTGAACCCACGGGCTACCAAATGTCCATCACGGCGATGGGCAATCCGGTCATCTGGTGGGGCGGCCTTTTGTGCATCGTGGTCATCGCCGGCATATGGCTGCGCCGCCATCTGCAAAAGGACGGCACCTTCTCCTTCTCTGTCCGCACCGACGACCCGCGCTACGCCATCCTGCTGCTGTGCTACTTTGTGCAGCTGCTTCCCTGGATTCTGGTGCCCAGAGGCACCTATATTTACCACTATTTCCCCTGCGTGCCTTTCCTGGTGCTGGCCATTCTGCTTTCGCTGGATACGCTGGCGGACCGGGGCGCCAAGACGGCCGGGGGCGCGGAAAGCGCCGCGGCCCTGCAGCAAAAGAGCGGATGGCCCGCGGCTGTGCTGCTTGGCATCATTCTTTTGCTCGCTCTGCTGCTGTTCATCGCTTTCTTCCCCTATGCCAGCGGCGTGCTCACCAGGCAAAGCTGGATGGATTCCGTAAAATGGTTCAGCCGGTGGCTATGGTACTGAGGACGCAGGAAAAAGGAAGGTGATTGGCATGCTGGCGCGCACATTGTGCTTTGCCCTGCAAGGGGTGGATGGCCGCCCCGTATGGGTGGAAACGGATGTAAGCTCCGGCCAGGGAAATTTTTCCATGGTCGGCCTGCCGGATGCCGCCGTGCGCGAAAGCAAGGACAGGGTAAGCGGCGCGCTGCGCAATTCCGGCTTCGCCATGCCCTATGGCAAAATCACCATTAACCTGTCCCCCGCGGACCTTAAAAAAGAAGGCGCGGCATTTGATTTGCCCATCGCCGTTTCGCTCATCGCCGCCAGCCGCCAGGCAGCGCTTCCTGCCTTGGACCGGGTACTGCTGCTGGGCGAGCTTTCTCTGGATGGAACGCTCATCCCCGTCCGCGGAGTGCTTTCCATGGTCATAGCGGCCCACGAGGCGGGCATCGAAAGCGTGGTGCTGCCGGTGGGCAACGCCGCCGAGGTGCAAACGCTGTCCGGCATGCTGGTGTATCCCGCCCGGAACCTGAGCGAAGCCATCGGCCACTTAAGCGGCAAGCAGCCCCTGTCCGCTCAGGTGCAGCTTTCCTACGAAGAAACCCTGCAATGCAGCCGCCCCGCCCTGGACCTTTCGCTGGTCAAAGGCCAGCAGGGCGCCCGCCGGGCGCTGGAAATTGCCGCCGCGGGCGGGCATAATCTGCTCATGATCGGCGTGCCGGGCAGCGGCAAAACCATGCTGGCCCGGTGCCTGCCCGGCATTTTGCCGCAAATGACCTTTCAGGAGGCCTGCGAAACCACCCGCATCCATTCGGTGGCCGGCCTGCTCAAGCCCGGCCAGGGCCTGATGACGGAAAGGCCCTTCCGCACGCCTCATCACGCCGTGTCCGCGCCCGCGCTGGTGGGCGGCGGCGTGGACGCCAAGCCGGGGGAAATTTCCCTGGCCCATAACGGCGTACTGTTTTTAGACGAACTGCCCGAATACGCGCCCCACGTACTGGAGGCGCTGCGCCAGCCCCTGGAGGACGGCTACGCTTCCATTTCGCGGGTCCGCGCGCGGGCCAGCTATTTATCCCGCTGCATGCTGGTGGCGGGCATGAATCCCTGCCCCTGCGGCTATTATGGCAGCCGCACCCGGCAATGCCGCTGCGGCGAAGCGGCCATCCGAAAGTATCTGAGCCATATTTCCGGCCCGCTGCTGGACAGGATCGACCTCCAAGTGGAGGTGGACGCGGTGCCCATTGAGGAAATCACCACGTCCGCCCCGGCGGAAAGCTCCGCCAAAGTAAGAGGGCGGGTGCAGGCGGCGCGGGAAAAGCAGCAGCGGCGTTTGCATGCCGCCGGCATCCACTGCAACGCCCAAATGGACGGCGCGGCGCTCAAGGAATTGTGCCCGCTTGGCGGCGCGGCCCAGCTTTTGCTCCAGCGCGCGGCGGAAAAAACGGGCATGAGCATGCGGGGCTACACCCGCGTCATCAAGGTGGCCCGCACCATTGCCGATTTGGCAGGCGACGCGGACATTTCTCCCGCGCACATTGCCGAAGCCATTCAGTACCGGGCGCTGGACCGCAAATATTGGGGGACGTAAATGGCCGTTATTTCCGATGAACAGTTGGCCCGCATTTGGCTGCAATGCGCGCCGATGGGCGCTTGGAACCGCCTGGCGGCGCTCAGGGAGCAATGGGGCGGCGCCCTGGAAGTGTGGAAGCATTTTACGCCGGAGGTGTACAGCCTGCTGGGCCCGGAAAACTTTTCTCTTTTGGCCGACAGCCGCGCTGTTCGCTGCGGCCCCGCCCTAAGGCAATTGGAGGCTTTGAACGCTGAGCCGCTCTTTTTAGGAAGCCCCGGCTATCCCGCGCCCCTTGCGGCGATTGCGAACCCGCCGGATGTGCTGTTTGCCATGGGCCAGCTGCCGTCCCTAAAAAGGGCGGTAGCCATTGTGGGCTCCCGAAGGGCCACGCGGTACGGGCTTTCCCAGGCCCGGCGCATCGCCCGCGACCTGGCCGCCCAGGGCGTCACCATCATAAGCGGCCTGGCGCGGGGCATCGACGCCGCGGCGCACCTGGGCGCCCTGGACGCTCATGGCCGCACTGTGGCAGTGCTGGGCAGCGGCCTGGGCAACGTGTATCCGCCGGAAAACCAGGATTTGGCCAGGCGCATCGTACTGGAGGGCGGGGCCCTCGTATCGGAGCTTGCGCCGGACGCGCCGCCCTTCCCCTATCATTTTCCGGTGCGCAACCGCATCATTTCCGGCCTGTCCGGCGCCGTACTGCTCATTGAGGCCCAGCTTAAAAGCGGCACCCACGCTACCATCGACTACGCCCTGGACCAGGGAAGAGACGTGTTCGCCCTGCCGGGCAATGTGGACGCGCCGGGCAGTGAGCTGCCGCTGAAGCTCCTGAAGGAGGGGGCAGGCCTGTGCGCCTGCGCCGGGGATATCCTGACGCTGATGAACTGGCAGGATCAGCCGCCGGAGCAAGCCTCCTTCCTCCAGGATACCCCGCCGTCTCCAGCTTTGCCGCCCGATGCTTCCTCGCCTGACGCCCAAATTCTTCGCGCCCTGGCCATGGAGGAAAAAACGCTGGAGGAATTAATCGCCGAAACCGGCATGAGCGCCGGAGAACTGGGCACGCAGCTTACCTTGCTTGAAATCAGCGGCAAAATAGAGCGCCGCGCCGGACGGGCCTACGCCCTGGTCCGGAACTGAAATGAATTTTTTATTGGAGGAAAAAAACGTGGCAACCACATCGAAACTCATCATCGTGGAATCCCCCGCCAAGGCGCGCACCATCGCCAAATTTCTGGGCCGCGGCTACAAGGTGGAAGCCTCCCAGGGCCATGTGCGCGATCTGCCAAAATCCCAGCTGGGCGTGGATGTAGACCAGGATTTTGCCATGAAGTACATTACCATTCATGGCCGGGGAAAAATTTTGACCAAGATTCGCAAGGAAGCCAAAACCGCTTCCCGCATTTTCCTGGCTACCGACCCTGACCGGGAAGGAGAGGCCATTTCCTGGCACCTGGCCCAAACCCTGGGCATGGATGTGAACGCGCCCTGCCGCATCGAATTCCATGAGATCACCCAGCGGGCCGTGGAAACCGCGCTGAAAAATCCCCGCCCCATCGACCTGAACCGGGTGGACGCCCAGCAGGCCCGCCGGGCGCTGGACCGGCTGGTGGGCTACAAGATCAGCCCCCTGTTGTGGGCCAAGGTGAAAAAAGGCCTGTCCGCCGGGCGCGTGCAGTCCGTCGCCACCCGCCTGGTGGTGGACCGGGAGCAGGACATTGACGATTTCATTCCAGAAGAATACTGGGATATTACCGCAAA
>CAMOHY010000081.1 GCA_946615495.1 uncultured Clostridia bacterium | reverse complement strand
GCTTCCTGTTCCTTGAGGAGGGATAGCAGCTTTTCCATGGCTTCTTCCACGGAAAGGCCGGCGGCGGCGGCGCGGAGGGTATCGGCAAGGGCCTTTTCCTCCTCGGAAAGCAGCCATTCATCGTGAATGGTGCCGCATTCGTCGGCGTGCAGCAAAAGCGGCTGCTTCCCGGCGGGCTGCGTAAAGGCGCAGTTCATGTTGCTGTTGCCCTGGAATTCCTGCAAAATAGTTTGGTCCAATTCGTTCCCGGTGCCGCACAGGGCAGTGACGACGATGGTCAGGCTGCCGCCCTCGCGGGTGTTGCGGGCCGCGCCGAAAAACTTCTTGGGCTTATTCAGGGCCCCGGCGGCCAGGCCGCCGCTGAGCGTCCGGGCGGATTGGGGCGCAATGGCGTTGCACGCTCTGGCCAGGCGGGTCAGGCTGTCGGCCAGGATAATAACGTCCTTTTTCTGCTCCACCATGCGCATGGCGCGCTCCAGGGCCATTTCGGTCACGCGCACCTGACTTTCGGCGGGCTCGTCAAAGGTGGAATAAATCACCTCGCCCTTGACCGATTCCTTGATATCCGTCACTTCCTCCGGCCGCTCATCCACCAGCAGCAGCATCAGCTGGGCCTTGCCGTGATTTTTGGAAATAGCGGCGGCCAGCTTTTTGAGCAGGGCCAGCCGGTCCATCCTGGCGCCGCACAGCAGCATGGCGCGCTGGCCAAAGCCAATGGGACAAAGCAGGTCCATCAGGCGAAGGAGAGGGTCGCTTTCCTTTTTGCCCGTGAGCGTTACGCGCTTTTTGGGGTAAATGGGCGTCAGGTCCTCAAACCGGGCGCGATTGGGCATTTCCTCCGGGGAAGCCCCGTTGATCTCTGTAATATACAGCATAGCGCTGTAGCGGTCCGCGTCCCGCTGGGGACGGGTCTTGCCCACCACAAAATCGCCGGTGCGCAGGTTAAAGCGCCGGATTTGGGCATTGGAAATATACACGTCCTGCTTGCCGGGCAGATAATGGTTGGTGCGCAGGAAGCCGTAGCCGTCGGGATGCACCTCCAAGATGCCTTCCCCGTCTCCGCATTCGCCGGCGGCCAGAATATCGGAAATGGCGGTGGGCGCGGCGCTGCCTTCCCGGCGGGAATAGGAAGGCTGGCTGTAGCCGCTGTAATTGTTTTCCCGCGGAGCGCTATACTCCTGCTGGGCAGGGGCGCTATAGGGCCGGTAGTCCTGGGCGGGCCGCGCTTCCGCTTCCTGGGCGGGCTGCTCCGGCCCAAAGCGGTTCACATACGTGGGCTGCGAAGCGGGCCGCTGGGGCTGCACGCGATTGTCCGTATGCTGCTGCGGAGCGGGCCGGGTATAGGCGCGCTGCTCGGCGGCGCCGCTGGGAGCGGGCCGGGCGTTCCAATTCTGGGGGGTCTGGGGCCGCTGATAGTTGCTTTGGCCCTGATAGGCGCGGGGATTATGCCAGGCGCGGGAGCCTTCCATGGTAAAAGCGGGCGCCTTGGCGGAAATGGTGCTCAGGGAAGAGCCGCTGGGGGCCGCCGCGCCAGTGGGCACGGGGCTGACGGGCCTGGGGGCGCCCCGCTGGGCGGAGCGCACCATGGGGTTGGGCGTCAGCACCGGCACGTCGTCCTCATCCGAATCCTCGTCGTCGGTAATAATGGCCGCGCTGCGGATGGGGCGGGCCATGTCCGCAGGGCGTTCCTCCGCCGCTTCGGCCGTGGGCGCGGCGGGGGCCAGCTTGGCGGCGGCGTCGTTTAATTTTTCTATAATGCCTTGCTTGTTGATGCCGGCGCCCAGCTTTACGCCCATTTCCTTGGCCTTTTGCCGCAGCTCAATCACCGACATATTTTCAAAATGCTCGCTCATCCATTATCCTCCTTGCGTCAAGAAAAAAAGGTCCCGTCCCTCCGGCGAAGCCAAAGAAGCTTTGCCCTCTCAGTGATGGAAAAGAAACGCAAAAAAATCCGTATCCATTTCTGCTTTCCGTTAAAAAGTCATCTGATAGGCCGGTCCTCATTTCATGATTCATTGAATAGCATCGGCAAATTTTCATGTAAAACTGCCGCTTGATTGTATTATATCAAATTTTTTTCCGCATTTCAACGGATTTTCTTATTTTCACGGTTTTTCTTTCATGAAATTTTTTATCATTTTATTTTTCCTTTATCTGGAAAAAATTGAATGGACAAATCCAGCCGCTTCCATTATAATTATCTTGGCGGTGACCGCGCCCGATGCCGCAGGCGCGCCCGGCCCAAAGCTTTTTCTGTTTTTCATTTTTTTCGCGTAAGAAGAGGAGGACTGCTGAATGCAATACGTACCCTTTGGCAAGCATGGTTTTCAGGTCTCCCGTCTGGGCTTTGGCTGCATGCGCCTGCCCACGAAAAAAGAGGGAGAAAAAAACGTAGTAGACCAGGAAACGGCTATTTCCCTCATCCGCCGTGGCATTGACGGCGGCATCACCTATGTGGACACCGCTTACCCTTATCACGGCGGGGAAAGCGAAATCGTGGTGGGCAAAGCGCTCAAGGACGGCTATCGGGAAAAGGTGACCCTGACCACCAAGCTGCCCATCTGGGCCGTGAACGAAGAAAAGGACATGAACCGCATTCTGGACGAGCAGCTAAAAAAGCTGGACGTGCCTTATGTGGATTTCTACCTGCTCCACGCCATGAACAACGAGCGCATGGACAAAATGCAGGCCTTCCATTACAAGGATTTTCTGGCCCAGGCCCTGGGCGACGGGCGCATTAAGCGCGCGGGCTTTTCCTTCCACGACGATAAAGGGGCCTTCCTGCGCATCCTGCACGATTACGACGGCTGGGGCATGGCCCAAATTCAGTTCAATTACCTGGACGACCAGGAGCAGGCCACGGAGGAAGGACTGCGGGAAGCCGGAAAAGCGGGCATTCCCCTGGTTATCATGGAGCCGCTTCGGGGCGGCGCCCTGGCCAACCCGCCCAAGAACGTTTCAGAGCTGATTCAGAAAAATCCCCGCCGGCGCAGCGCGGTGGAATGGGCCTTCGCCTTTGTGGCCGATTATCCCGAAGTGGCCACCATCCTAAGCGGCATGAGCAGCCAGGAGCAATTGGACGACAACCTGCGCATTTTCTCCTCCCTGACCGTTGGCGGCATGACGGAGGAGGACCGGCAGTTTGTCCGCTCCCTCAAGCAGGCTTATCTTTCCCGCATGCCCGTCAAATGCACCGCCTGCCAGTACTGCCAGCCCTGCCCTCAGGGCGTGCATATCCCAGAAATTTTCCAATGCTACAACGCCTCAAAAATGTTCGACGACGCCCAGCGCTTCCTGCGCCGCTACCGCGAGCTGAGCGAAAAGGGCTTCGACGCCTCCCAGTGCGTGCAGTGCGGCGCCTGCGAAGCGGCCTGCCCCCAGCACCTTTCCATCATCGATTGGCTCCAGCAGATTGACCGGGAATACCAGGCGGCAAAGTAATATTCCCGGCCCCCTGTATCACAGTTTGTTTCTATTTGACGGAAGCACTCCGCCGTGCTACAATGCCCCTGGAGGGTGATTTTTGCATGGATGCTTGCGCAGTAAACGGTTTTTTCGCTCCTGCCCAGCGGGAGCGTTATTTGGCTGCCATTTCCCGGCGGCGCAGCGTGCGGGCCTATCAGGGCGGCCCGGCGGTGGACCAGCTCAGCGCCCTGAATTACGCCGCCGCCCGGCTGGCCCTTCCGGGGGTGCGGCTGGTGCTGGCGGAGGCGGAGGAAGGGGCCTTGTACCGCCATCTGCCCTTTGTGGAGGCCATTCACGGCACCCGGCGGTATGCCGCGGTGATATCCGATGAAAGCGTGCCCCACAGCGATATTTTAGCGGGCATCAGCGGCGAAGCGCTGGTGCTGGAGGCCACGGCCCTGGGGCTGGGCAGCTGCTGGGTGGCGGCGTTTAAGAAAAGCGGCGCGGACATTGCCCTGGAGGAGGGCGAAAAGCTCCGGGCCGTAATTGCCCTGGGCGCGCCCGGCGAGGGGGGCAGGCCCCGGAAGCGGAAAAAGCTGACGGAAATCTGCTCCTCCGATCCCGCCTCCTGGCCCCTGTGGGCCTACAACGCCGCGGAATGCGTGCGCATCGCGCCCTCCGCCGTCAATTTGCAGCCCTGGCGGCTGTCCTTTGCCGGGCGAACGCTGATGCTGTCCTGCACCCGCGGCAGCGCGCCCTTGGATATGGGCATCGCCGCCCTGCATATGACCCTGGGCGTGGGCGACAAGCCCCATGTGCTCCGCTGGGGCGAAGGCAAGGAGATTATTTCCCTGATTGCGGAGGACAGGCTATGACGCTCTTTTCCCCCAACGAAGAAATGAACGCTCCCTTGGCGGACCGGATGCGGCCCCGCACCCTGGACGAATTTTTCGGCCAGGAGCACATCGTCGGTCCCGGCCGCCTGCTGCGCCGGGCCATCGAGGCGGACCGGCTCACCTCCTGCATTTTCTTCGGCCCGCCCGGCTGCGGAAAAACCACCCTGGCCAGCATCATCGCCCGGCAAACCAACGCCGCCTTCATCAAAATGAACGCCGTCACCTCCGGCGTGGCCGATGTGCGCCAGGAGCTCAAGCAGGCGGCGGACCGCCGGGCCCTTTACGGCCAGCCCACCTATCTTCTATTGGATGAATGCCACCGCTGGAGCAAGGCCCAAAGCGATTCCATTCTGCCCGCCATGGAAAGCGGGCTTATTCGCTTTATTGGCTCCACCACGGAAAACCCCATGATCGCCATGACCCCCGCCATCGTAAGCCGGTGCCGGGTGTTTTCCTTTCAGGCGCTCACCCAGGCCGACGTGGAAAAGGCCCTGCGCCGGGCCCTGAAGGATGAGGAACGGGGCCTTGGCCGCATGGCCGCCGATGTGGACGAGGACGCTATCCATCATATCGCCTATGTGGCAAACGGCGATGTGCGCACCGCGCTCAACGCCATCGAGCTGGCCGTGCTCACCACGCCCACGGTGAACGGCCGCATCCATATCACCCTGCCCATCGCGGAGGAAAGCATTCAAAAGCCCATCATCCGCTGCGACGATACGCAATTTTACGATATGCTGTCCGCCTTCTGCAAGTCCATGCGGGGCAGCGACAGCGACGCCGCCCTTTTATGGTTTTCCCGGCTGCTTTACGCCGGGGCGGACCCCCGCATGCTGGCCCGCCGCATCATCGCCCACGCCAGCGAGGACGTGGGCCTGGCCAACCCCATCGCCATGCTCCAGGCCGTGGCCGCGGCCCAGGCCCTGGAAATGGTGGGCATGCCGGAGGCGCGGCTTTCGCTCACCCAGGCCATCATCGCCGTGTGCGTCAGCCCCAAATCCAATTCCGTGGCCATGGCCATGGGCGCCGCCCAGCAGGACGCGGAGGCGGGCGGCTTCGGCCCCGTGCCCGCCCATCTGCGGGATTCCCATTACCGGGGAAACGAACGCCTGGGCGTTACCACAGAAACGGAATACAAGTATCCCCACGATTATCCCGGCCATTGGGTGGCCCAGCAGTATATGCCGGATGATAAGGTGGGCACCCGCTACTATTATCCCAGCGACCAGGGCCATGAAGCCAAGCTGCGGCCCAGAGGAGAGGATGCGCCATGACGCACCAGGGAACAAAAATCATTCAAACGGACCGGCTGCTCCTGCGCCCCTTTTCCCCGGAGGACGGACCGGCCATGTACCGCAATTGGTGCAGCGACCCGGATGTGACCCGCTTTCTCACCTGGCCTGCCCACGCCTCCCCTCAGGTGTCCTCCTTCCTGGCCGCCCAGTGGGCCCAGGAGGCGGAAAAGCCGGAGGTGTACCAGTGGGCCATCGTATTAAAAAGCCTGGGCCAGCCCATCGGCTCCCTCAGCGTGGTGCGCCGCCGGGATATCGCCCAGGCCTGCGAATTGGGCTACTGCATCGGCAAAGCCTGGTGGGGCCAGGGCATCATGACGGAGGCCGTCCGGGCCGCGGTCCATTACCTCATCCGGGAGGTGGGCATGAACCGGGTGGAGGCCCGCCACGATGTGCACAATCCCGCCTCCGGCCGGGTGATGCAGAAGGCCGGCATGACCTTTGAAGGCATCCTGCGTCAATCGGACAAAAACAACCAGGGCATTTGCGACCTGGCCGTATACGCCCTTTTAGCCCAGGATTATCATTCGTAAAGGAAGAGGCGGGAAATTTTCATTGTATGAAACGAAGGGCGGCAATGATTATCCAAAAAGCAAGGAATAATCATGACGAATCCGCCTCCCTCCCGCCTCTTTCCTGTTTTAAAGCGTCCCCATAATGACCAGGAGGAACGATAACAATGAGCAACGCAAGCGACGGCATGAACTACGCGCCCAAGGGCAGGCCGCAGCCAGTGGTAAAGCCCGGCGAATTCGTTTTTTCCGCTGTGCGGCTGGATCACGGCCACATTTACGGCATGTGCAACGGGCTTACGGAAGCGGGCGGAACGCTGAAATATGTATACGACAGGGACCCTGAAAAGGTAGCGGCGTTTTTGAAGGCCTTCCCCCAGGCCAAGCCCGCCCGCACCGAGGAGGAAGCCTTGGCGGACAAGGACACCCATATGATCGCGGGGGCGGCTATTACCAGCCAGCGGTGCGAATTGGGCCTGAAGGCCATGGCCGCGGGCAAGGATTATTTTACCGATAAAGCGCCCTTTACCACCCTTTCCCAGCTGGCCAGCGCCAAGGACATGGCGAAAAAAACGGGCAGGCGCTACATGGTGTATTATTCTGAACGGCTGCACGTGGAAGGGGCCGTGCTGGCGGGCTACATGGTAGAGCAGGGCCTCATCGGCAGGGTGGTCAGCGTGTCGGGCTTCGGCCCGCACCGGCTCATGGCCCCCGCCCGGCCGGACTGGTTCTTCATCAGAGAAAATTACGGCGGCATCCTGTGCGATATCGGCAGCCACCAGATCGAGCAGTATTTGTATTTTGCCAAGGAGGAGGATGGGCAGGTGGCGTCCAGCCGCATCGCCAACTACGCCAACGCCTCCTATCCCGAATTGGACGACTTTGGGGACTGCGCCATCACCGGCGCCAACGGCACCACCAATTATTTCCGGGTAGACTGGTTTACTCCGGACGGCCTGCGCACTTGGGGCGACGGCCGCACCCTGATTCTGGGCACCAAAGGCTATATCGAAATCCGCAAATATGTGGACGTGGCCCGGACAGAGCAGGGCGGCAACCACGTGTTCCTGGTAAACGGCGACGGCGAAAAATACATAAACGCCACCGGCGTGACGGGCTATCCCTTCTTCGGCCAATTGATTTTGGACAGCCTGAACCGCACGGAAAACGCCATGACCCAAGCGCACGCCTTCAAGGCGGCGGAGCTTTGCCTCCAGGCCCAGGCCCAGGCCGTGGACCTGACGCCTCAGGTGCCGGGGAGAAAATAAGCGTATGTTTCAAATTGCCTTCACCCAAGTGCTGCTCACGCTGTTTTATATTTTTCCGGGCTACGCGCTGAGCAAAATGAAAAAAGCGTCGGCCCTGCATTTGTCCACGCTTTCGGCGGTGCTCATTTATGTGTGCGGCCCCTGCCTGCATATTTCGGCGTTTCTTTCCATGGATTTTTCCTGGGAAGGGCTGAAAAATATGGGGCTGTTTTTCGTGGCTACCTTTATTTTGCAGGCCGCCTTTATGGCCCTTTTATACTTTATCTTCCGCCGCAGGCGGCAGGATGTGATCTACCGCATTTTCACCATCGCATCCACCCTGGGCAACGTGGGCTTTTTCGGCCTGCCGGTCATCCGCGCCCTGCTCCCGGAAAATCCGGAGGTGGCCTGCTATTCGGGCATTTACTGCATCAGCATGAACATTCTGGTGTTCACCATGGGCGTGTTCTGCCTGACCAACGATAAAAAGTACATGAGCCTGCGCGCCGCCCTGCTCAACCCCACCATGCTGGGCTTTGCCGTGGCCCTGCCCCTGCATATGCTCACCGCCCGGAACTTTATCCCGCCCTTGATTCTGAACGCGGTGCAGCTGCTGGGCAGCACGTCCACGCCCCTGTGCATGATTATTTTGGGCATCCGCCTGGCCCAAACGCCGGTCAGGCAATTGTTTTCCCGGCCTTTGGTATACGGCGCCAGCCTGTCCAAGCTATTGGCCTTTCCCCTGTTTTGCTATCTGGCGGTGCTGCCCCTGCCGCTGCCCCTTTCCTTCAAGGCCAGCATCCTCATTCTTTCCGCCACGCCCTGCGCTTCCATTATTCTGAACCTGGCGGAAATGCACCGCTGCGAAGCGGAATTTCCCGCCAACTGCGTGCTGGTGAGCACCCTTTTGTGCTTCCTCACCATCCCGGCGCTGACGCTGCTGGTATAATACTAATATCTAATTGAAAAAGGACATTTCTGGGGGAAACCGCTCTTTGGAGTCCAAAGAGCGGTCTCCCCCAGACCCCTTTCCGAGAAAGACAAAAGGAAGAAGATTCATTTTCAAATCCGTTTTCGTTTGTCTACTTTTAATTTGATAACAGTCGTGTTGTAAAGGATAAAAGGAAACGATGCGGGGGCTCCTTCAGCCCCCGAACCCCTGAACCAAAGGACTTCGTCCTCTGGACTCCAATAGCGGATGGTACTTGATGGATTGAAAAAACGTTGTTCCCGCTGTTACTTGGGGACACCGGGAATGCCAGGCATCACGC
>CAMOHY010000080.1 GCA_946615495.1 uncultured Clostridia bacterium | reverse complement strand
GCCTGGATTGGCTGCGTCATCTGTACGAAATCGGCGGCATCGACCCCAACTTCGCTCAGATTTCCACCTCCGACTGGGATACCATCGAGCGCCAGGGCAAAGCCTTCATGCGCTTTGACTGCATGGACAACGCTCACCGCCAGCAGGAATGGTTTGAAAACAACGCGGGCGTGACCGAACAGATTTGGCAGGCTGTTTGCGGCCTGAAGAAGGACGACGGCTCCATCACCGTATGGCCCCAGAACGCCGGTTTCGCCGGTGAAATCCTTGTCACCAAGTCTGTTTCTGAAGCTGATCTGCCCAAGGTGCTTGCTTTCCTGGATTGGTGCAACGGCCCCGAAGGCCAGACCATCCTCAACGCCGGTCTGGAAGGCCTCACCTACGATGTGAACGAAGCCGGCTTCCGCTATGTGCCCGAAGAAAAGGCTGATGAATACTCCAAGAATTCTCAGATGTACCACAACAACCTGAACCAGCTGGGCATGGGCGTTCCCGGCGATCTGGAAGACCCCAAGGCCGACGCCAACAAGGGCTACACCAAGATGCGTGAATACTACAACAACCTGAACAAGGAATTTGCGCAGTATGCCGTGGCCAACCCCTGCTATCCGTTCGTGAGCGAAACCTACACCGCTTTCGGCGCCCAGCTGGATCAGATCATTTCTGACGCTGCCGTGCAGTACATCGCCGGTTTGATCGACGAAGCTGGCTTGCGGGCCGCTTGGGACGATTGGGCTGCGCAGGGCGGCGAAATGATTACCGCTGAATACAACGATGCGTATCATGCCACGCTGAACTAATTTCATCATCCCATGAACCTCTTGGGGCTGCCGCAACGATACCGGGGCGGCAGCCCCTTTCGTATGCAGGAGGAAAGAATGAACAAGGTATATTGCTGCTTTCCCGGCGGGAAGCACAAGGCACTCACCATGAGCTATGACGACGGCCGGACCTATGACCGGCAGCTGGTGGAGATTTTTAACCGCTACGGCATCAAAGGCACCTTTCATTTGAACAGCGGCTTTTTGGGGGACGAAAGGCACATTGCCCCCGAAGAAGTGAAAACGCTGTACGTGGGGCATGAAGTGTCCTGCCACACCGTCACCCACCCCACCATCGCCCGCTGCCCCCTGCCCGAAGTGGCCCAGGAGGTGCTGGAGGACCGGAAAGCGCTGGAAAAATTGTGCGGCTATCCCGTGCGGGGGCTGAGCTATCCCAACGGGTCCCTGAGCCAGGAAATCGAAGCGCTGCTTCCCCTTTGCGGCATCCGTTATTCCCGCGTGGTGGGCTCAAGCGACGGCTTCGCCCTGCCGGAAAATCCCTACCGCTGGCAGGCCACCTGCCACCATAACCACCGCCTGCTGGAGCTGGGCGACCAATTCCTGGGCCTGTTCAAGCGCCAGTACCTGTATTTGATGTACGTATGGGGCCACAGCTACGAATTCAACGATAAGGACAACTGGGACCTGATAGAAGAATTCTGCCGCAAAATGGGCGGGAAGGAAGATATCTGGTATTGCACGAACATTGAATTCATGGATTGCATGGATGATTTTAAGCGCTTGCAGTTCGCGGCGGACAACAGCTTTGTGCATAATCCCAACGGGCGGGACTGCTGGATTCAGGTAAACGACGCGGAGCCCGTGCGCATTCCCGCGGGGCAAACCGTGACGCTGTAAGGCGGAGGAAAAACCATGAAAATTTATCGTGATCCTGTGACGGGCTATGCGGTGAGGCGCTACACCGAGGGGCCCGAACGCAACAGCAAGCTGTATTTTACCTGTGAAAACTTTTCCGTGGATGACCGCTATTTTTTCTTCCATAAGGATTCCGTGCCCGGCGACCTAAACGGCGGCTGCTGCCGGGCGGACGTGGAAACGGGGGAGATCGCGCGCGTGACGGACGACACCTTCCGCGGCTTTGCCACCGACCGGGAAAAGAACATCGGCTACACCTGCAAAAATGAAACCGAGGTGTACGCCGTGGACCTGGACACCTGCGAAATGACCAAGCTGGGCGACTTGCCCAAGGGCGGGCAGATTACCGGGCATTTGACCGCGGCCAACACCGGCCGCGTGGCGTGCAGCTATCATTTGGCCAATAAGCTTTACGCCCTGGTGATTCTGGACCCCGGCAGGGAGGCGGAGGTGGTTTACCGCACCGATTACCGGCTGGGCCACGCCCAAATCTGCCCCACGGATGAGGATTTGATCTTTTACATTCACGAAACGGAGGGCGACGCCTTCCAGCGCACCTGGATGTTTGACGTGAAGGAGCGCTATGTGCGGCCTTATTATGTGGAGCATCCCAACGAGTGGATTACCCACGAGGTGTGGGCGGCGGACGGCAGCGAAATGGCCATGATGAAGCTGAGCCCCGCCGGGTTCGTGGACGGCGGAAAAGGGGAGATTCACACCGGCAATATTATCATCGGCGATAAGGACGGACGCCATTTCGACGTAGCCGCCAGCAGCACCCAATTGCTGCATCCCTGCCTGAGCCGGGATGGAAAGTGGCTCTGCGCGGACCGCATCAGCTATCTGGGCGCCAAAATTCAGGAGGGCGTGGTGCTCATTGAGCGCGCCACGAAAAAAGCGAAGCTGATTGCCACAACTGGCAGCTGCAAAACCGGGGCGGACCACCAGCACCCCTCCTTCAACCGGCGGGGCGACAAAATCCTGTTCTCCAACCCCGACGAAAACGGTTTGGCCCAGGTGTGCGTGATCGATCTTGAACAAGTATGGAAGGATTGGTAAAAAGCAATGTCCGTTATTTGGATCATCGGCGATTCCACGGTGGAGGACAATAAGCCGCCGTTTCGGGGCTGGGGCTGGGCGCTGCCCGAATTTGTGAAGGAAAATGTAACGGTCAAAAACCATGCGCTCAGCGGGCGGAGCACCAAAAGCTTTTGGGACGAAGGCCTGTTCAAGCCCGTGGAGCAGGGTATGCGGCCCGGCGATTTGCTGCTCATCCAATTTGGCCACAACGATGAAAAGGACGACGAAGAACGCCACACGGACCCCAATTCCACCTATCCGGAAAACCTTTGGCGGTATTGCGCCATCGCCCTGGAGCATGGGGCCCAGCCCGTTTTGCTCACGCCCGTGGCCCGGCGCTTTTTTTCCGAGCCGGGCAGCCTGATGTATACCCACGGGGAATATCCCCAGGCCGTGCGCGCGCTGGCGGCGGAGAAAAATATTCCGCTGTGCGATTTGAAAAAGGACAGCCGGGCGCTGTACCTGCGGCTGGGGCCGGAAAAAACGGCGGAATTGTTCGTGCGCCTAACTCCCGGCGAAAACCCGGATTTTCCTCAAGGCCACGACGATAAAACCCATTTCAACGCCTGCGGGGCCAAGATAATCGCCGGGCTGGTGGCGGCGGAAATGCGGCAGATTCCCGTGTGCGCGGCGTACCTGAAGGATGAATAAAAGGAGAGCGGTTTCATGCAGAACGCGTATTATTTTCATCATGGCTGGCGCTTCAAGCGGGCGGATGCCTTTCCCATGGCGGAAGCGCTGAAAAAGCACCGGGACGAAAAAGGCCGCTTCATGTATGAAACCGATTATCAGGAACAGGGCTGGGAGCGGGTGACGCTGCCCCACACCTTCAATGACGCGGAGCTGTTTTCCGTGCCCATTGAGGATGGGGGCAGCGGCCAAACCCGCACCGCCGCCTTTTACCGGAACACCCTGGCCGTTCCCCCGGAGCATCGGGGCGACAGGGTGTTTTTGGAATTTGAGGGCGTAAGGCAAACCTGCTATCTGTATGTAAACGGCCAATTGGCCGGGTATTACGAGGCGGGAGTAGGGCCCTTCGGCTTTGAATTGACCCCCTTCCTGCGGCCCGATGGGGAAAACCTCATCGCCGTGGCGACGGACAACACCAGCACCCGCAATATCCCCTTCTGCATTGCGGAAACGCCCAATAAGCCCGGCGTTTCGCCCGGCTCCTACCTGCTCAGTCAGGATGAACAGGTGCCCGCGGACCGGGCGGGGGTGGGCTTTTTTTGGAACTGCAACGATTTTAACCCCACCCTGGGCGGGCTGTCCCAGCCGGTGAAGCTGCATTTTAAGAAAGATGTTTATCTGACGCTGCCCCTGTATGCCAATTTGCAGACCAAGGGCACATACGTGTACGCATCGGACTTTGATTTGGAAAAGCGCTCCGCCTGTGTGCACGTGGAGGCGGAGGTGCGCAATCTGCGGTCTCACCCCGTGCGCTGCCGCCTGCGCGTAACGGTCAGGGACCTGGAGGGCCGGGAAGCGGCGTCGTTCTCCTCCAAAGAAACGGAAATTCCCAGCCATGCGGCGCAGCTTGCGGCCCAGCCCTGGCGGCTGACCCTCACCCCGGAGGACGCCTACCGCTGGGATGACCAAACCAGCCATTACGTGCCAGTTTCGGAGGAAGAAGCGGCGCCGACTGTGGTGGATTCCGCGTGCGTGAGCGCGCTGTGCGCCTTAGGCCGGGCGGAGGGCCTTCGCTTCTGGTCGCCCTCCAATCCGGCGCTGTACCGGGTTTTCGTCCAGCTGGAGGCGGATGGGGAAACGGTGGACGAAGAAACCATCGAAACGGGCTTCCGCCAGGTGGATTACGATGCGGACCGGGGCGTTCTCATCAACGGCCAGCCCGTTTGGCTGCGGGGCTACGCCCAGCGCGCCGCCAACGAATGGGCGGCCAGCGGCATCGTGCCCCAGTGGCTGCATGACCAGGACGCGGCCTGGATTCGGGAAAGCAACGCCAACCATGTGCGCTGGATGCACGTGGCGGGGCAGAAGGCGGACCTTCGGGCCTTTGACCGCCAGGGCGTGGTGTGCACCCAGCCCGCGGGCGACAAGGAACGGGAAAACTTTGGCCGCCAATGGGACCAGCGGGTGGAGCTGATGCGCAATATCATCATCGCTTTCCGCAATCATCCCTCCATCCTTTTCTGGGAGGCGGGCAACAATTCCATTTCCGCCGCCCATATGCGGGAAATGCGCCTGCTCAAGGCGGCGCTGGACCCCAAGGGCGGGCGCTTCATGGGCTGCCGCACCATCAACACAGAGGATGTGCTTCTGGAGAGCGAATACGTGGGCACCATGCTCAACCGTCACGCGGGCCGCTTTCTTTCTCTTCACGGCCCCATTACCGAAACGGAGTATTCCCGCGAGGAAGCGCCCCGCCGCGTTTGGGACGATTTTTCCCCGCCGGATTTCGATTACCGGAACAAGTGGCTGGGCAAGGGCGGAAAAAAGCAAAAGGGCCGGGATTTTTACGATTTGACCAGCGAGGACCTGGCCCGCGCCAACGCCCAGGGCTACGCCGAATTCTTCCATGACCGCATGGGCGGCGGGTCGGGCAAGAATTATTACAGCGCCGCCGCCGCCCTGTGCTGGACGGATTCGGCCCAGCATGGCCGCCAAAGCTTCAGCGAAAACGGGCGCATGAGCGGCCGGGTGGACGCTGTCCGGGTGAAAAAGCAAAGCTTTGGGGTCTTTCAAACCATGCAGAACGCCTTGCCGCAGGTAAAGCTGCTGGGCCACTTCAATTATCCGCCTTTGGCGGGCGGCAATTACCGCTATCCCCTCAAGCGGTTCAACGGGAACTATTGGGAGGAAACCGGCGAATGGGCCGTGCGGGACCCTGAGCATAAAACGGTGTACTGCGTGGGCAGCTACGCCGTGGCCCGCGTGGAATTGTACGTGAACGGAAAGCTGGCGGGCAGCTGCGATCAGCCGGAAAACACGTTCATTTTCGCTTTCCCCGATATCGACGTGACAAAATCCGGCGTTTTGGAGGCCCTGGGGTACGATTACGCCGGCGCGCTGGCGTGCCGTGACCGGCTGGAGACGGCGGGGCCGCCCGCCCGGCTGCTTCTTTCTCCCCGCACCGCCCCCGGCGGGCTGCGCGCCGACGGCGCGGATTTGGCCTTTGTGGATATCCAGGCGGTGGACGCCGCGGGCCGCGTTTGTCCCCTGTGCGATGAAAGAATTGATTTTTCCCTGTCCGGGGACGCCGTGCTGCTGGGCGGCTACAACAGCGGCCGTTTTAACGGCAACGGCCGCAGCGACAACGTGATTCATCAGCCCTTCGTGTTTGCCGAATGCGGCGTCAACCGGGTGCTCATCCGGGCGGGCAGCAAGCCGGGCCTTATCCGCTTGACGGCGCGGATGGCGGGCGTTCCCCAGGCGGAAACAAAAATCGAGTCCGTTCCCGCGTGCAATGAGCCTTTAACGGTTCAATCCCCGGCGGGGCTGTATGCCGCCCGCGCCCTGCCCTGCTTTTCCGCCGCCCAGGATTTCATTGCGCCCATTCCCGCGGCGGACAAAAAGAAGTATGTGCCGGAAAAGGAAAACTATTGCAAAATCATGGTTAACGGTCAGGAACCGGATTTTCGGGGCGTTCGGGCCGTGAATAAAAACGGCAGCGTGTGGGGCAATGTGCTGTGCATTCTGGAGCGGATGAAATCCATTGTTCCGGAACGAATGGATTTTTCCTGGAACGCGGCGGAGGGGACCCTCACGCTGCTTTCCGGCGGGCACAGGGTGATTGCTCAGGTTGGGGCGACGCACCTATTGGTGGACGGCCAGGAAAACCTGATGGACGGCCAGCCCTACGTAACCCAGGAGGGCGTGCTGGTGATGGAGGTAAACGCCATCGCGCCGTATGTGGAGGGCGCGGCGGCGCAGTTTGACGAAAAAATCGGCGCGCTGCGAATTACGGTGTGAAATTTCCCTTCAATTGTGATATACTGAAGGGGCGGATATTTTAGGATGGAAAGTGGAGGTCACGTGCCATGAAAGCGATTCGCAGGATGGGAAAGGGCCTGGCCGCGGCGCTGCTGGCCTGCTGCCTTGCCATAGTGCCTGGCGCTCAGGCAGAGGAGGATGGAATGATGGAAAAGCTTGAATCCATGACGCTTCGGGAAAAGGTGGGGCAACTGTTCATGATTCGTCCTGACGCGCTGGAGGGCCGGTTTTCTCCGGCGGAATTGGGCGATAATTCCATTATCGGCACCACCAAGGTGACCGATGAAATGAAGGAAGTGTACGCTCAATATCCCTGCGGCGGCTTTGCCCTGTTCCGCAAAAACATTACCGCGCCCAATCAATTGCTTGCCTTTACCCGTGCCCTGCACGGCATGGGCGGAATCCGGCCCGTGCTGGGCATCGACGAGGAGGGCGGGCGCATCGCCCGGATCGCCAACCATCCCGTGGGCTTTGGCGTGCCCCAATTTGAGCCCATGGGGAAAATTGCCGCGGCGGGGGACCCGGCGCGGGCCTACGAGGCGGGCCGCGCCATCGGCGGCTATTTGAAGGCCTACGGCTTGGACGTGGACTTTGCGCCTGTGGCCGATGTGAACACCAATCCCCTTAATCCCGTTATCGGCGACCGGGCCTTTGGGGACGACCCGGAGGTGGCCGCCCAGATGGTGGTAAACGTGGTGGAGGGCCTGCGGGACGCGGGAATAGCGGGGTGCCTGAAGCACTTCCCCGGCCATGGCGACACCGCCACCGACACCCACACCGGCTACGCCGAAACGCTGAAAACCTGGGATGCGATCAGCGCCTGCGAAATGATTCCCTTCCGGGCGGGCATTGGCGCGGGAGCGGAGTGGATTATGACCGCCCACATCGCCGCGCCCAGCGTGACCGGCAGCGACGAACCCTCCACCATGTCCTATACCATGCTGACCGAAAAGCTGCGGGGCGAATTGGGCTATGATGGCATCATCGTCACCGACGCCCTGTCCATGGGCGCCATCACCGAAAAATACACCTCCTCCGAGGCCTGCATCCTGTGCATCGAGGCGGGGGCGGATGTGCTGCTCATGCCCTATGACTATTTTGAGGCCTTTGACGGCGTCGTTTCCGCTGTGGAGGAGGGGCGCATTTCCCAGGAGCGCATCAACGAAAGCGTTTACCGGGTGCTTCGCTTCAAGGAACAATGGATGGACGGGATGAAATGACATTTCCATCCGCGTAACGCGGTTTTCAGGCGCGGGAGCGTATGGAAGGGCCCAAAAGCACTTGACGGCGGGAGGGCGGCATGCTATCATATCCATGCTGCGTTCCCGCCGCTTTTTGTTTGCCGGGACGCGGAAATAAAGGAGGAAATAAAACGATGCTTGTACCGGTATTGCTGTTCATTTTGGGGTTGATCCTGCTCATCAAGGGCGGGGACTGGTTCGTGGATGGGGCGACGGGCCTGGCTCACCGATTTCATCTGCCTGAATTGCTGATTGGCGCCACGGTGGTGTCCATCGGCACCACGCTGCCGGAGGTGATGGTGTCCGCCCAGGCCGCCATGCAGCAAAACAGCGGCATTTCCTATGGCAATGCCATCGGCTCCGTGATTTGCAATACCAGCCTGATCGCCGCGCTGACGGTGGCCATCCGCCCCGGCGGCGTGAATAAAAAAACGCTGCGCCTGCCGGTGCTGGCCTTTTTTTGCGCGGCCATCCTCTATTCGCTGATCGCCTATACCACCGGCGCTTTTGCGCGCTGGCAGGGCATCGGGTTCCTGTGCCTGTTCGTGGCGTACATGATCGTTACGGTTTTGCAGATGAAAAAGAACCCCGAAGCGGTGGAGACGGAGCAGGCGGAGGAGCCCGCCAAGGAACGCCCCCTGTGGCAGGAATTGCTTTTCCTGGTGGTGGGGGCCGCGGCTATCGCCTTTGGCGCTAATCTGCTGGTGGATAACGGCACCAAAATCGCCGCCGCCCTGGGCGTGCCCGACAGCGTGATCGGCCTGACCATGGTGGCCCTGGGCACCTCCCTGCCCGAACTGGTGACGGCCATCACCGCCCTAATCAAGGGCCACAGCGCCCTGTCCCTGGGCAATATCATCGGGGCCAATCTGTTCAAT
>CAMOHY010000079.1 GCA_946615495.1 uncultured Clostridia bacterium | reverse complement strand
AAACTGAAGGTGCTCATTGTGGATGGGCAGGGCGGCGGCATAGGCCGCCAGCTGACGGAGGCCGTCCGGATCGCCGGCTTGCCCTGCGAAATTACCGCCGTTGGGGCCAACACCGCCGCCACCGCCGCCATGCTCAAGGCCGGGGCGGATCAGGGCGCTACGGGGGAAAACGCGGTGGCAGTGTGCGCGCGGGACGCCGATGTGATTTTAGGCCCGGTGGGTATCGCCATTGCCGATTCGCTGCTGGGGGAAATTACGCCCCGGATGGCCCTGGCTGTCGGTCAAAGCGCGGCGAGGAAGCTGCTGCTGCCGGTGAACCATTGCCAGAATGTGATTGTGGGCGTAGGCGATCTGTCCCTGAAAACGCTTACGGCGGAGGCGGTGAGCCTGCTTCGGGATATGGCGGAGGAAGAAAATGGCTGAAAAAGAAAGCGCGTTTTTTCAGGCCTGCCGCCTCATTGACCGGAGGCTCAAAGAACAAGAGCGGGTGGCTGTGGCCCTGGAGGGCGGCGCCGCGTCGGGCAAAACCACGCTGGCCGCTCAGCTTTCGGCGCATTACGGCGCGCCGGTGATTGCCATGGATGACTTTTTCCTGCCGCCCGCCCTGCGTACGCCGGAAAGGTATTCGCTTCCCGGCGGGAATATCGATTTTGAGCGGTTCAACGCCCAGGTGGCCGCGCCGCTGCGGGAGGGCCGGGCCTTTTCCTATCCGGTATACGATTGCCACGCCGACAGGATGGCGGGGGAAAAGCGGGTGCCGCTGTGTCCCCTGGTGCTGGTGGAGGGCGTGTACAGCCTGCACCCCGCGTACCGGGATATTTACGGCTTGCGGCTGTTTTTGCGCACCGCGCCGGAAACCCAGGATGCCCGGCTGCGGGCGCGGGGAGAGGAAATGTACCGGCGGTTCCAGGCGCTGTGGCTGCCGCTGGAGAAGCGGTATTTTGACGCTGAGGATTGGCCGCGCGTTTGCGACGCCGTGCTGGAAACCTGAATAATAGAAACGAAAAAATGGAAAGGAATGATGATTTGTGAAAAGAATGCTTGCCATCATGCTTTCGCTGCTGCTCATGCTGCCTTTGGCCTCCGCCTTGGCCGAAAACGAGGCGCTGCTGGGCCAGCGCGTGCCGGATTTTACCGTTACCACCACCGCCGGGGAGGAATTTTCCTTAGCCCAGGCTGTTGAGGAAAAGGGCGTGGTGCTCATCAACCTGTTTGCCACCTGGTGCGGGCCCTGCAGGATGGAATTTCCCGCTCTGAATGAAGCTTACCTGAAATACGCGGACCGGGTGGCCGTGATTGCCCTGTCTATTGAGCCCAACGACACCCTGGATGTGCTTTCTCAGTATCAGAAGGAAAACGGCCTTGATTTTCCCGTTTCCAGAGACCCGGACAGGCAGCTCATCAATTGGGGCGGCTTTCCCGGCGTTCCCGCCACCATCATGGTGGACCGCTTTGGCAACGCGGCGTATATGCACGTGGGCGCCATGTTTTCCTCCGGCGCGTTTGAACGGCTGTTTGACTATTTCCTCAGCGAAGATTACACCGAAACCGCAGCCATTAACGCCCTGCCCGCCCCCTTGGGCGCGCCGGCCTATACCCCGGCGGAAAATTGGGGCGTGAAGGCTGAAAACGGCCGGGCCGTGGGCATGCGCTTGAACGGCGAAGCCCTCGATTTGGCCTCCTGGATTCAGTCCATCTATGTAATAGAAGCGGATACGGCGAATCTTTCCTTTTCCGTACCCGCCGGGGCGGACCTGGATTTGACCATGGTGGTGGACGGCATGGGGGCTTATCATCCTTTAAGCGCCCTTCTCACCGGGGATGGCGTTTTCCGCCTTGCGATGCCGCTTTCGCTGGACGCGGATTCGGCCTATGAGTACGCCGTGATCGTTACGCCGGAGAACGATGAGTACGGCGCGCTGATTTTCCATTCCGAAGCGGAGGCGGATTTGACCGTGGAAGCCCTTGCCGAGAATGGCGAAGAAATCGATTGGTACTATTTGGACGCGGAGTAGGACGGCGCGGCCGCTGAAAACCACGGCATCAGAGCATTGGAGGGCTTTTCGCCAACGGCGGAGGGCCCTCTTTTTTGTGCATGGAAATGCGAACAAATGGAAGAAATTGTGCTTGCAAATTGCAAAGAATCTGCTATAATAAATGCGAACAAAGGTGCGCATTTTGGAAGGAGCAAAAAAGGAGGACGCTATGGACGGTACGCGCAGCTATATCGCCATCGATTTAAAATCCTTTTACGCTTCGGTGGAATGCGTCAGCCGGGGGCTGGACCCGCTGGCCACCCATTTGGTGGTGGCGGATGAGAGCCGTACGGAAAAGACCATTTGCCTGGCGGTATCGCCCGCTTTGAAGGCCTACGGCGTTCCGGGGAGGCCCCGGCTGTTTGAGGCGGTGCAGAAGGTGCGGGATATTAACGGCCAGCGCCTGCTGCGCGCGCCGGGCAAAACCTTTTTGGGCGCGTCCAGCCAGGAGGAGGAGCTGAAGGCGCATCCGGAATACAAGCTGGATTTTATCATTGCCCGCCCCCGAATGGCCCTCTATATGGATGTGAGCACCCAGGTGTACGCAATTTACAACCGGTTCGTGGCCCCGGAGGATATTCACGTGTACTCCATCGACGAGGTGTTCATGGACGTGACGCCCTATCTGGCCACCTACGGCTGCACCGCCCATGAATTGGCCATGCGCATGATCCGGGCCGTGCTGCGGGAAACGGGCATTACCGCCACCGCCGGCATCGGCACCAATTTGTACCTGGCCAAGATCGCCATGGACATTGTGGCCAAGCATATGCCGGCGGACCGGGACGGCGTGCGCATCGCCGAGCTGGACGAGAACGCCTATCGGGACCAGCTGTGGGATCACCGGCCCTTGACGGACTTTTGGCGCGTCGGCCACGGCTACGCCCGCAAGCTGGAGCAAAACGGCCTGTACACCATGGGCGATATCGCCCGCTGTTCCCTGGGCTGCCCCTATTCGCCCCTGGGCGAGGAGAAGCTGTACCGCCTCTTTGGCGTGAACGCGGAATTGCTCATCGACCACGCCTGGGGCTGGGAAAGCTGCACCATCCAGGATATTAAGGCCTATGTGCCCCAGGCCCATTCCCTCAGCAGCGGCCAGGTGCTCCATTGCCCCTACCCGGCGGATAAGGCCCGGCTGGTGATAATGGAAATGACGGACGCCCTGGCCCTGGACCTGGTGGAAAAGGGGCTGGTGACGGACCAGGTGGCGCTTTCCGTGGGGTATGACCGGGAATCCTTAAGCGATCCCGTCAGGCGGGCGGCCTATTCCGGCCCCATTGAAATGGACCATTACGGCAGACCTGTGCCCAAGGGGGTTCATGGCAGCATCCGGCTGGACCGGTTCACTTCCTCCGCACATTTGCTCATTGAGGCCATGATGACGCTGTATGACCGCATGGTGGACCCGCATTTGCTGGTGCGGCGCATGTGCGTGGCGGCGGGCAATGTGGTGACAGAAAAAAATGCGGGGGAGAGCGCGCCGGAGCAAATGGACATGTTTACCGATTACGCCCGCCGGGAAAAGGAGGACGCCGCCCTCAAGCGGGAGCGGGACCGCCAGCAGGCCGTGGTGGAGATCAAGCGCAGATTTGGCAAAAACGCGCTTCTCAAGGGCATGAATTTTCAGGAAGGCGCCACCGCCCGCGACCGCAACGCCCAAATCGGCGGCCACAGGGCATAACAGGAAAGGATGATGAAAATGCAATACCGGAAGGACAGGTACGGCAACCCCATTTCCGTGCTGGGCTATGGCTGCATGCGGTTTACCGCGCGGGCGGGAAAAATCGATTTGGACAAGGCGGAAAAGGAAATCATGGCGGCCATTGAAGGCGGCGTGAACTATTTTGACACCGCCTATATCTACGCCGGCAGCGAAGCGGCCCTGGGCGAAATCCTGCGCAGGAACAACGCGCGGAACCGGGTGAATATCGCCACCAAGCTGCCCCATTACCTGCTGAAAAAGCCGGACAGCATGGAAAAATATTTTCAGGAGCAGCTGCGCCGCCTGCAAACGGACCACGTGGATTATTACCTGATGCACATGCTCACGGACGTAAAATCCTGGCAGCGCATCAAGGACCTGGGCGTGGCGGATTGGCTGGCGGAAAAGAAGGCCTCCGGCGCCATCCGGCAGGTGGGCTTTTCCTATCATGGGAATTCGGATATGTTCTGCCATCTCATCGACGCCTACGATTGGGATTTTTGCCAGATTCAATATAACTATCTGGACGAGCATTCCCAGGCGGGGGTGACGGGGCTGAAATATGCGGCGGAAAAGGGCCTGCCGGTGGTTATTATGGAGCCCCTCAGGGGCGGCAGGCTGGTAAACCATTTGCCCCCGGACGCGGTAAAGGCTTTCCAGAGCGACGCTTCCGGCCGTAGCCCGGCGGAATGGGCCTTCCGCTGGCTGTGGAACCAGGAGGAAGTAACCTGCGTGCTTTCCGGCATGAACTCCCTGGACATGCTGCATGAAAACCTGCGCGCGGCGGAAAACTGCCGGGCGGGGGAAATGACGGAACAGGATTTTGCCGTCATTGAAAAAGTGAGAAACGCCATCAACGCGCACATGAAGGTGGGCTGCACCGGCTGCCGCTACTGCATGCCCTGCCCCCACCAGGTGGATATTCCCGGCACCTTCGCGGCCTATAACCACCTGTATTCCGATGGAAAGATCGCCGGGTTCAAGGAGTATTTCATGTGCACCGCCCTGCGGCGCAATTCCACGGGCGCGGGCATGTGCGTGCAGTGCGGCAAGTGTGAATTGCACTGCCCCCAGCAGATTCCCATCCGCCAAATGCTGAAGGAAGCCAGGCGGGAGCTGGAAGGGCCGGTTTACAAGCTCGGCTCCAAGGCCGTCAAGCTGGTTATGAAATATTGAAATTCATTTGGAAGGAGCGGCGTTTATGTGCAATCCGCGGTATCAGGATATCGTGGCCCTTCCGCGCCATGTGTCGCCCTCCCGCCGCCGCATGACCAATCTGGAGCGGGCGGCCCAGTTTGCCCCCTTCGCCGCCCTGACGGGGTATGACGACGCCATCCAGGAGGAAGCCAGGCTGACGGAGGCGGAGCGGGAGATAGGCGAATGGGAGCGGGCGGAGCTGGACGAAAAAATGCGCGTGCTGGAGGCCGGCGCCGCCAGCCAGCCGAAAATCACCGTCACCTATTTTCAGCCGGACGGGCGCAAGCAGGGCGGGGCGTACGTGACCGTGACGGGGAAGCTGAAAAAGCTAAGGGCCTGGGAAAGGGAGCTGCTTCTTGCCGACGGCACCGTGATTCCGCTGGACGCGGTGCGGGGCCTGGAGGGCGAATTATTTTCCGCTTTGGGAGAATGAACGAATGAACGTGTACTTCGCCCCGCTGGAGGGGCTTACCGACGCCATTTACCGCCGGGTGCACCATGCCACCTTCGGCGGCGTGAACAAATATTTTATGCCCTTCATCAGCCCTTCCCAAAGCCTGAGCTTTACCAGCCGGCAGCAGGCGGATATTTCGCCCCGCGAAAACGCCGGAGTGCCCGCCGTGCCCCAGGTGCTGGCGAAAAACGCCGCGTATTTTCTGGATATGGTGAAGCTGCTGCGGGACGCGGGCTATACGGAAGTGAACCTGAACATGGGCTGCCCCTCCGGCACGGTGACGGCCAAGGGAAAAGGGGCCGGCATGCTGCGCGACCGGGACGCGCTGCAGCGTTTTCTGGATGAGGTGTACGCCCGCGCGGCGCTGCCCGTGTCGCTGAAAACCAGGGCGGGCTATGAGGATATTCGGGAATGGCCCGAACTGCTTTCTATTTTTTCGCGCTATCCTGTTTCGGAATGGATTCTTCATCCCCGCACCTGCCGGGAGTTTTATTCCGGCCAGCCCCATCGGGAATGCTATTTGCAGGCCCTTCAGGCGGCCCATTTCCCCGTGATTTACAATGGCGATTTGTTTACCGGGGCGGAGTGCCGATCCTTCCTTTCCGCCTGCCCTCCGGCGCCTGGGCTGATGCTGGGCCGGGGCATGGCCACCAATCCCGCCTTGGCCCAGGCCCTTGCGGGCGGAGAAGAGCTGACAGTGGAAAGCCTTCGCCTGTTCCACGACCGGCTGTACCGGGAATACCTGAAAAATTGGCCGGAGCACGCGGTGGTGGGCCGGATGCACGGGGTTATGAGCTATTTGGTTCAAGCCCTTGATTGTCCGGCTCCTGCCCGCCGGGCCCTGCGCAAGGCCGTTTCCGTGCAGGAATATACGGACGCCGCGGCCCGCGTGTTCGCGGAAAGCGAGCTGCTGGCGGAGCCGCGCTTTACGCCGCCGCCGGAAAGGACGTGACCTGATGCTTCGCTGCTTATTCTTTGATGTGGGCTACACCCTGACGGATGAGGACGCGGTTTGGCAAAGGCGGGTGCGGGAGCAGGCGGAGATGGCGGAGGCACGGTCGCTTCACCTGACCGCCCAGGATATTTACAGAGAGATCGAGGAAGCCTCCCGCCAATACAAGCCCCAATACCGCACGGTAATGGAAAAATACCATTTTACCCAAGCGGCGCCTTACCGGGGCGAGCTGGAAACGCTGTATCCCGACGCGCCGCGGGTGCTGAAGCGTCTATCCCAAAGGTATGCGCTGGGCATAATCGCCAACCAGGCCAGGGGCTTGGAGGAAAGGTTGACGGAATGGGGCATCCGCCCTTACTTTTCCGTCGTCGCCTCCTCCTGGGAGGCAGGCGTTCTCAAGCCGGACCCCGCCCTGTTTCGTTTCGCCCTTTCTCAGGCGGCGTGCGCGCCTCAACAGGCCGCCATGATCGGCGACCGGCTGGATAACGACGTTTATCCCGCAAAAGCCCTGGGTATGAAAACCGTTTGGATCCGTCAGGGCTTCGGCGCGCTGCAGGCGCCCAAGGGTCCGGCGTATGCGCCGGATTATACGGTGCGGAGCCTGACGGAATTGGAAGGCTTGTTTCTCAAATAAACATTGCCGCGAAGCTGCGCTTGCAGCCGCGGCATTTTTTTAATGAAGAAATATTATATTTTCCGCCTGTTCACCGTCTATAGGATAAAGGAGGTGGAAAGCGCCATGGAACAAAGCCCGGAAGAAATACTGGAAAAGTGGGTAGGCGAATACCAGGTTCCGCTCAAGCGGGTGTGCTATCTGTACCTTCGGGATGAAGCGCTGGCGGAGGACGCCGTGCAGGAAACCTTTTTGAAGGCTTACCGGCACATTTCCCGCTATCGCGGGGAGGCGTCGGAAAAAACGTATCTTACCCGCATTGCCGTGAACGCCTGCCGGGACATGCGCCGCGCTTCCTGGTTCAGGCGCGTGGACCGGCGTTTTACCCTGGATAGGCTGCCTTCCCAGGCGGAGGTAAAGGACGGAAAAAACAGCGAACTGGCCGTTGAGGTGCTGAACCTGCCCCGGAAGCTGCGGGAAGCGGTGATACTGTATTACTACCAAAATTTTGACACGCGGGAAACCGCCGCTATCCTGGGCATTTCCCAACCCGCCGTAACGGGCAGGCTCAAACGGGCGCGGGACAGGCTGCGCGCCGCGCTGCAAGGAGGCGATTTGGATGAATAAGCAAAGCGTGCGGGAAGCGCTGGATGATGCCCTGAGCGGCATCAAGGAGGATGCGGCGCTTTATCAAAGGGTCCTTTTTAGCGCCCGGCGGGGAGCGCCGGAACGAAAGGGGGAAAAATTTTTTGTCCTCGCCGCCGCCCTTCTTTTGCTCCTGACGGCCACCGGTACGGCCCTGGCCGCCGTCAACGGCTGGAGCGTGCTGCAATTTCTGTTTCCAGGGAATGGGGACGCGAACAAAACGAAAACGGAGCCCGTTCATCAGGAGGCCGTATCGGAGGGGGCCAGGCTGAGGGTGGATTCCGCGGCGTACGATGGGCGCACCCTGGCCTTTGATTGGTCCATCGAAAATACGAAGCCGGAAATTCCCATGTATTGCCGGGTGGAGGCCTTTACCGCCAACGGCGCGCGAGTTTGGACCGACGGCACCGACAGCTTTGATGAAACCTGGATGCCCGGCTGCTATGAGGACGCCTCCTGGCAGGATGGCGAAATCATCCTGCTGCCCCAGGAGGCAATTGGCGCGGAAAAACTTCATGTGGAAATGAAGGTATTGCTTTTCCGTCCGCAGCGGCCCATCGCCCAGATCGGCGGCTGCGAGGATTTTGACCCTGATCTGGCCGCGCGGAAAATTGCGGAAGGGTATTACGTGATCGCGGGCGGCGACGGCTTCGTTGTGTATGACGGGGAAGAAGAAAAATGGATGCAGGTGTTTATGCCCAAAGAGTTGCCCATGGATATGGGCGCGTATCAGGTGGAAACGCTGGAAATCCGCTTTGACGTTCCGCTGATGAAGGAGGAAGCATTGCGCCTTCAGGCAGAACAAAATTATGAAAACGCCCATGGCAGGGCGCATTATGAAACGGCGGATTTAACCTCCCTCGGCCTATACCTGACGCTGAAGCTCGAACCCAAGGATGATTATTTCCGGCAGAACGGGAATTGGAAGCTGACGGATGAAACGGGCGCGGCTTTTTTAGCGCCTCTTGCGGATATGAGCCAGGTCCGGCCTGAAGGCTGGGCCGCCGGCGGAACGCACGCGGAATACCAATGGTATGGCTTGAAGGCGGAGGATTTGCCGGATGTTATTTCCCTCACCTGGGTTCCAGACCAGGGCGAAAATGTGCTGTTCCCGGTCAGGGTGCGTTGAGGCGTTTCCCGCCCAAGGCAGCGCAGTGCTATTACCGAATGAAAAGAAGAGATTTCTGGGGGAAACCGCTCTTTGGAGCCCCAAGAGCAGTTTTTCCCAGGCCCCTTTCTGAGAAAGGCAATGGGGGCATCAATCATATAAAGTGGTATGAACTCAACATAAATGGGCCGCTGCACACATCCTGTACAGCGGCCC
>CAMOHY010000078.1 GCA_946615495.1 uncultured Clostridia bacterium | reverse complement strand
GCCGGTCCTGCGGATGATTGATGAAAGGGCCAAAGCCCTTTCATCCTTTCCTGGGGTTTGTCGACAGTCTGAGGCCCGCGGAGCATGGCTCCACGGGCCTTCATCCTTTTATTCCAAGGGAAAACAGCATGCGCCGGCGTTCCTCTTTGCCGCGGCGGCGGCATTTTCCTCATTGGATTTCTTTTTGCGCAATCTCCTTCAGCTTTTCCGCGGACTGACGCAGCGCCCGCTGCTCCGCTTCGTTCAGGCGGATAGGCACGTGGCCCTCCATTCCCTCCTTGCCCACAATGGCGGGCATGCTCAGCGCCACGCCCTCAATGCCGCATTCTCCATGCAGCATGGAGGAAATGGGCAGAATGGATTTTTCATCCCGCACAATGGCTTCGCAGATGCGTTTCACCGTCATGGCCACGCCGTAATAGGTGGCGTGCTTGCGCTCAATGATCTCATAGGCGCTGTTTTTCACGCTGGCCGCAATTTCGTGCATGGCCTTTTCATGCTGAAAATATCCCCGCATTTCGCAGAAATCATGCAGCGGCACGCCGGACACATTGGCGCTGGACCAGGCGGCGATTTCGCTGTCCCCATGCTCGCCGATAATGAAGGCGTGCACGCTGCGGCTGTCTACGGAAAGATGCTCCCCCAGCATAAACTTGAGCCGCGCCGTATCCAGCACCGTTCCGGAGCCGATGACCCGGTTTTCCGGCATGCCGGAATGCAGAATCGCCGCCTGCGTGAGAATATCCACCGGGTTGGCCACCACCAGCAGGATGCCCTGGCAATGCCGGGGCCTAAGCTCCGCCATGATGGACTTCATAATCGCCACGTTTTTCTGAACCAGGTCCAGCCGGGTCTCCCCCGGCTTCTGGGCCGCCCCGGCGGTAACGATGATTACGGCGGCGTCCGCCGCGTCGTCGTAGCCGCCCGCGTAAATATCCATGGGCCTGGCGAAGGGCAGCCCATGGCTGATATCCAAAGCCTCCCCTTCCGCCTTGCGCCGGTCGTTATCGATGAGCACCAATTCGGAAAACAGCCCGCTCTGCATCAGCGCGAAGGCCGAAGAAGCGCCCACAAAGCCGCAGCCCACAATGGCCGCTTTGCGAAGATTTACCTGTGTCATACTGTTTTCACTCCTTTTTGAAGGACCTGGGGATACCGCCCCAAGGCCTGAGGCTACCGCCTCCTCCGTTCTTTTATTATTGCCTCGGCGTGATATTTATTTCTTCATTTCTTCCAATATTCCTTCCTGGCCTTCCCCGCCGCTGCCCGACAGCATTTTCTGGGTGGCGGCGATTTGCGCTTTCAGCTCTTCCTTTTCTTCCTTGAGCTTTTCCAGCGCGGCATCCAGGGCAAGCGATTGGGCAAGACCGGCTTCGTAAATCCCTTTGGCCTTTTCCATCACGGCCTGCTCCGCCGCCGCCGCGCGCGCGGCGGCAAGGGTGGTAAAGGCGCCGGAAAGCGACGCCGCTTCCCGCTGGGCGATCCATTCCTGGGTGCCGATTTTCAGGTTTCCGGGCTGGAGCTGCCGCAGCGCCTCCACCGCGTCCTCCGTCATCAGCACAAAAGGCTCGCCGTTCAAGGGCTCGTCCATCAATCGGGACGGCAGCTTCACTTCCCCCGTTCCAATCAGCTCCGCCGCCCGGCCCATCGCTGCCAAAATAGCCCCCTCCGCCTGGCTGGGAAGAGACGACAGGCCGGCGTACGCTTCCTTCGCCGCCTGTTCAAGCGCCGGGACCCATTGGGAAATCACCTGGCCGCGCGCTTCCCAGAAGCCCTCCTCCAGCCCGCGGACCATGGGATCGCCGCTTTCCCGAAACAGGTCCTTTTCCATGACCTTCTTTTTTACCCAATTTTTGGCCTGTGAAAAAAACCCTGCTTTGCTGGACGCGTTGAATTCATCGACCAGAGGATGCTGGCTTTCCTCCGCCGCGGGCCGCCCCGCCCCGGCCCGCTCTGCGGCCAGGCGGCATTCTTCCAAAATGACCTGCTGGAGCCTGCCTGTGCGCTCCTCCTTCGTGCCGGCCTGGGAATCCACCTGGCTGCAAAATTCCTTTCCCATTCTCTCCGCGTCCGCCAGCAGCGCGTCCAATTGCTCCTTGGCGCTGCCGATTTCTTCCTGCGCGTTTTCGATTCTTTGGTCCATGGCGATAAGCGCCCGCTCCGCCGCGCCGCCAAAGGCGCCGGCCTGGTTTTTTAAATAGGGCAGGATTTCGTAGGAGAGCCATTCATCCTGCTGGGCGGTGAGCCGCGCCATGAGCAGCTTTTTAAATTCCTCTATGCAGGAGGCGGTCAACTGGGCCTGGCTGCCGGTCACGAATGCGTCCAGCGCCATCTTGGCGGAAACGCCAACGATGGACGCGCCCTCCAGGATTGCCTGCCGCCGGGCCGCGTCCGCTTCGTCCAAACCCTTTTCTTCCATTTTCCGCTTTGTCAGCCGCAGAATCCTTTTTTGAATCACGGCCAGCACGCGCTCCCGCTCCTCCAGCGGAATTTGATCGATAAAGCCCACCGTAAACAGGATATGGCGGATGTTTGGATAATTTAGCAGGCGGCACACGGCCTCCGCCTCCGAATCGCTAAAGGGGATGAGGGCGTGGATGGCGTAAATCAGCGCGTCGGCCTTTTCCATTTTGGCAAAGGTCAGCGCGTCCATTTCGGCGCAGTCGTTCAGCCCCGGCGTGTCCAGGATGGCCACGTTGTTTTTGCAAAACACGGTGGGATAGCCGATTTCGGCTTCCTTCACGGCCTCCGCCGCGCTCTGGGCCTCCGCGCTCAGCTTCGTCACCCGGTCCTTGAGCATGGACATGGATACGCCCTCCGTCTCCCCGTTCCGCATGTGCAGGCGCACATAAGGCGTTTCGCTGTACACCACGCGGTTGACGGTGGCGGTGGTGGGGGTAATATCCGCCGGGAGCACGCTCATGCCAAGCAAAGCGTTAATAAGGCTGGATTTTCCGCGGTTGAATTCGCCCACCACGGCCACCGTGTACTGCCGGGCGCGCAGCTTGCCCAGCATATCGTCGATGGCGGCCAATTCGGGGTCGTTGGGGGAAAAGGCGGCGATGGTTTGCCGGAGCATTTTCAGTTCCGCGAAGGCGTCCATTTTTTCCTGATCGGGCATAGCGTTCACGCTTCTTCCTTTCCGGTAATCCGGATTTCATAATTTCGGGCCATATGCGCCACATAATCGTTGATGACCTTTTCCATATTGGAGGACACGCAATCCTGGAAGGACGATGTGCGCCCAAGCTCCTCCCGGAAGCTTTTGCGCAGCTTTTCCCTGAATTTTTCATTGGCAATCTGCTCCACCGGGATGAGCTTGCGAAGGAACAGGGGAATATTCACATTCTCCGTAAAGCTGGCGATGAGGCTTTTGCCCAGGATGGCGGCGGCGGCGGCCAGGATGACGGGAATGATCTGGATGCCGGGGATTTGGAGCACAATTACCGTTACGATGCCGGTAATAAGCACCTGCACGGCCTTTTGCAGCGCCTCCACATCGGGCTTGGGCGCCGCGCCGGGAAGGGAATCGGACAAAAGCTCCACGCCGCTTAGCTGCATGATTCCGGCCGGCACCCGGTAGCGGGCGGAAATTTCGTCCAGCTGGGGCTGCAATTGGGCGCAGGAGGCGGCCAATTCGTTTTCCACCATCTTCATCAGCTCCTGGCGGACGGAGGGGCTGCCCAGCCTTTCGGCAATACCGGCCTGGGCCACGGCGTTCATATCGCTCAGCTTGCCAAAGGCCCCGGATTGCCAATCCACAATGTGCTTTTTCGTTTCCTGAAAGCTGATATCGGTCATATAATCGGAAACCACGGAAATGAGGGAATCCATATGGTCCTGCACGGCCTGGTGGATATGGTCCTCCCGCAGATAGCTCTGAATGGCGCCGTTAAAGGCCTGAATGTTCTTGTCCACCCACAGGGAGTAAGCCAGCCCCTTGGCGATGGAATATTCCGGCTCCTCGCACAGAATGAACACCGCCTGAGGGAACCGCTTCCTGCACAGCTCCTGGAAAAACCGCATCCGGGACGCGCCGCCGGTGAGCAGCACCAGGCGCGGAGGCCGGGCCAGGGTTTTTTCATACGCTTCATCCAGGGCGTTTTTCAGCATTTGGTAAAAGCTCAGGCCGTGAAGCGCTTCGATGCCCAGGTTCACGATGCGCCACATGAGCTGGCCGTTTACCCAGAGCTTGAGGGGCAAAGGGCGGTCGTAATTGAGCATCACCGTTTCGCTGAAGCGCGCATCGCCCTCCCCCTGAGACTGCCTGGTAAAAAACTCTTCCTTCAGCCGCCGGGCCGCCAGCAGGCAATAGCTGCGCCATTCCGGCGCTTCCCGGAAAACGGAAAGGATTTCGGATTGCCGCTCCGCTTCCTTGACCGCGGCCTGCAGGATCGCTTCGTCGATGGCGCCGCCGCCCAGGTAAACGTCGCCAAAGGTGCCCACGTTGGATTCGCAGCCATCCACCACGTAGGCAAAATCCAGGGTGGAGGAGCCGATATCGATTACCAGGGCGCTGCTTTCAATCAGCGCAGGGTCCATTTGAATGGTGCGGGCGTGCTTGGCGTAGAGAAACGCCGCCCTGGATTCGGACACGATGTGGGGCGACTGAAACCCGGCCTCCTCCAGCAAGCTCCGGTACTGGGCGCGGGCGTCGCCGTTCCAGCCCGCCGGGCAGCCCACGGCGATTTCGTAAGGCTTTTGAAACAGCCCTTCCTTTTCCATTTCGCCATGCAGCCCCGCCAAGAAGCGCCGCATATCCCCGCGCGCCTTTTCGCCGCCGGACAGGAACTGGGACTTGAACCGGACGGACAGGCCCTGGCTGGCTCCCCTGCCCACGGCGTCCATGCCGATGACGGGCTGGCCCTGCGCGTCCAGAGAAACGGCGGAAAGGAAGCTTTCCTTTCCCGTGATCTTGACCGGGCGGGGCTCAATCTGGCTGTTTTCGGGCAGCACGCATACGCTGCTTTCGCCGTCTCCCACATCAATGCCGATGTAATTCATGGTCCGTTCTTCCTTTCCGCGGCTTTTGTGCAAAGGGCTCAGCCCTTATTTTCAACGTACTGGCCCCGGCAGAGCAGCGAGCCGTCGCCGGTCCTTTTGATGGCCGGGTAAACGGTATGGGAAGCCTGCCGGGTGGGCATCACCTCAAACCAATTCCGCACATCGGGCGCGTATTCCACCAGGGCGGCGCCGTTTTGCCGCAAAAGCTTTTCCACCGCATCCATGGCCATATCCACCGGATAATTGGCGTTGGCCGCGGCCCACACGCTTTGGCACAGGGCCAGGCCGGGGGCTTCCAAATTTCCGGCGCAGGAGGCTTCCTGGTCCGCCAGCAGGTTCTTCACGTCCTCAATCTGCTGGTCCATTCGCTTTGCCTGCTTGATAATGAAGCTGTCCAGATAATCGATGCGCAGGGCCGAGGCGGCAATAGGCTCCGGCCCTCCCTTTCCAGCCGGACGCAGGCACAGCGCCTCCAGCCCCGCCGCCAGCGCGAACACAGCGGCGTATTTCCACGCGCCCAGGCCGCCCAGCAGGCTGATGGCAACGCCCAGCGCCAGCACCGCGCAGCGGACGTAAGGGTGCAGGAGCACGGAAGGCAGCCGCCGCGCCTTGGGGGCGCCGTCCTCCCGCTGCCGGTAAACGACGGTGGGCAAATCGCGCACCAGCGTCATTTCCGCGCCCTGCATGGCCGCGTAAAACAGCAGGGCGATCACCTGGCGCAGCACGTCCTCATGGGGATGCTGGGACATGGCGCAGCTTTTCATCTGCTCCATCAAGCCTTTATACCCCGCAAGCAGCGCCCTGTCGTCCTGCGCTTCCCGCGCCTGGCTGAGAAATGCTTCCCGCTGGCTGAGATAGTATTTTTCAATCGTCATAGCCTTTCATGCTCCTTTTCTTTTCCGGTAAGTCCGCCTTGTTTTTACGCGCTTATCTTACCATGGAAAGGCCCCGTTTTTTGCGCTTCGCATCCGGCGCGCCCAGCATCGTTCTTTACGGCGCCGCCTGGAAGGAGGAAAGCGGCTGCGGCGGGGTGCACTTTATCTGGCCCTCCGCGGTCAGGTAATAGAAGGTTACGTAATAATTCTCCCAATCAAGCACCGGCTCCAGGGCAAACTGCGCCTGGCCGCCGTGCAGGTACTGTATCTGCCGGGGCGAAGCGCCAATCGTTTCCAGATTGAGCATTTTCACAATGTCCTCCAGGGAGGCGTCGGCAGGCACCGCCCGCAGCCGCTGGGTGACCAGACCGGACAGATAATCATACTTTTCTTCTGTTTCCCTTACCTGCGCCAGCGCGGCGCTGCCCGTATGCACATCATAGGCCAATTGGGCGGAAACGCCATACCCCAGCACGGCCCCCGGAACCACCGTGGAGCTAAAGGACAAATGGCCCCCGTATTGATAAAAATCAATAATTCCCGGCCTTTCCGTCACGATTTCGGAAATGAGCACGGGCATGCTTTCCTCTCCCGCGCACACCACGGGCCGCAGGCCGGGATACTCCGCCCAGGCGGACTTTCCGTCCTCCGCCACCTGCATTTCTCCCAGCGTATCATAGATCAGCCATTCCCGGCCGTCGGCAAAGGAAAGCTGAACCTGCATCGTTTCCAGATTGCGTTCGTTCAAAATGTTCATTTCGGCCAGCTCGGCGTCCGACCGCACTTTTCTGAGCAGCACATAGTAGCTGGCCGCCATTTTTTCGCCCTCCGGCATCGTCACGCGCAAAAAAACGGGCTGGCGGGACCGGGCGTTGTCCGTCCGCACTTCGCTTGCGATTACGCCGCCCCGGTTTTCCGCCGGAAGCGGCTGACCCGCCGTAACGGTGTAATCGGAGGCGGGCGCAACGGCCGCAATTCCCTCCTGAAGGGGAGCATCCTCCTGGCCCACGATCTGGATGCGGTCAAAGTAGGCGCAGTCCTGCGCGTTGTTGCTATCGTTCATATACGCGTGGAAGGACAGGCCCCTGGCCTCCGCCTGCTCCTGAGAAAGGGAAGCGACGGACACATAGAGATACTTTGACTCCCTGGCCTTCACCTGAATTTCGGCGCCCGTTTCCGCCTCCCACAGCGGATTGCCGGCGCCCAGGCTGCGGACGCGGTTGTTTCGCGCTTTTACGAAAGCGTTTATTGTGCAGCCGATCTGGGCTTCCTTTTCGTCAATCCGGGCCTGGGATAAATAAATGTTCCAGTCAGCGTCCGTTTTATTCTTTACGTTCAGCAGCAGCACAAAGCTGCGCTCCACAACGAACACGCCCGCCAGGTCCACGCTGCAGCCCTGGTGGGAAAACAGCGTTTGGGCGTTGCGGGGGTTGAACGCGCCTATGTTCCACCCATACAGCACCACGTCTTGCTCCGGCAGGACGGCGGCGTCGTTGTAAAACGTAGTCAAGGGAACGTAAGTAAGCATTTTTATGGGAACCGTGCAAACGGGCCTGGAGCCTTCCTCCGCCGAAGCGTACAGCCGCAGATCGCAGGATACGGCGGTGAGGGCCACATCCGGAATGATGCGGGAAATATCCTCATAACCCAGCAGAAGGCTGGCCGCGCTCTTTTCCCCCGCCGCCGCCATGCGCCTGCCCGTAAAATCCTGAGGCCCGCTTCCTTCAAAATTCAAGGCCTGCGCGTCCGCCGCAAGGCCGTTGAGCTTCACGTTCTGCAGAATATAGTGGATGTCGGCGCCGGCGGTGTTTTCCAAAGTGAAATTGACGATCACATAGGAATCCTCGGCGAATTCTCCGGGGCGGCTGACCAGGAAGCTGGAAAAATTCAATTTTTCCCTGCCCAGCATGGGATACTGCAAGGCGGCGTCGGTCCAGCCGTTTTCCTCTCCGGCCCGGCCGGCGCCTTCCTCCGCGCCGCCTGTCGGGGAAGCCTCCGTTTCCACCAGGAAATCAAATTGATAGCCCCCCGCCGTTTCCGCGCCGTACACGTGAAAAACGCCGGTGATCTGCCATCCTGCGCCGGAAACGCCCAGGCCGCGCAGCGTATCCGCCTCCAGGCTGATAAGGACGGCGGCGCTTTCGTTGGGATTGAGAATTTTCAATTGACCGTCCTGATCCGCAATGAACCAACTGCCGGGGATATCAACGCCGTTCACCCGCAGGCCATCCACGGAATAGCTTTGCTGAACTTGGGATTGGTTCGCGGCTTCCAAAGCCACCTCCAGCCGCTGGCCGCCGTTGGCGCGCGCCTTGGCCCGGATATAGGGAACTCCCGGCCCGACCTCACATTCCGTTTCGTAGGAGGTCACGCCGCCCCGGTTCAGCGGCACGATTTGGGTCATATACACGTTGCCCTGGGTGTCGGTGATTTCGTAAGCGGCGCAAAGGGCCTCCCCCATCACCTCGTCCGCCGAAAGGGCGAGCACGAAATCCGTCCGGTCAATGTCCCAGCGGGACTTCCACTGAATGCTCGTGTGCGCGTCGTCCTCCCATTCGTCAAAGGCGGCGTATTCGCCCAGCTCGTTCATGGTGGGAACGCGGTATTCGTTCAAAAAGGTGATGCCCTGGTACTGGGACAAATCCACGTCGGCGCGCCGGGAATAGGCGCCCGTCATTTCGTCGTAGGCCGCGTAGCCCTTCAGCTCCAAATGGCCGTCCTCAGCTATCATGTACTCCGCGATTACCGGCTTCTCCGCCCGTTTCAGGTTCTCATCCACGGGGTAGAGGTTCACCAGCAAAAGCCCTTCTTCGGATACGTGGTAGGAAACGGCCCCGGTCAGGGGGCTGTAGCCCGCCTCGTTCATGGCCAGCAGGGTGGTTCCGTTGTACACGGAAGAAACCTGCGTGCCGTTCACGGTAACGTCCGCCGTGCTGTACACGCGGAAATAAGCCTTGTCCAGCGTATCGTATAAGTTCCGGGCCAGCACGATGAGCCGGGCGCTGGAAAGGTTTTCCGCCTGCTCCTGCGTCAAATTCAGCGTCACCA
>CAMOHY010000077.1 GCA_946615495.1 uncultured Clostridia bacterium | reverse complement strand
GCGCCAGCGCGATGTCATGCATCAGGCGGTCGGCGGGATAGTTATCGTAGACCTCGTCCGGCGTGAATTGGATGGAAAGGCGCACTTATTCACCACCGAATAGATGGTGGTAAGCACGATTCTATTGTAAACAATAGAGAATGAACATTTGTCCTTGGCAAAAAGATTGCCCTCATTTTAAGGAGGAAACTGTATGCTGAAACGTATCATCAATGGAAGAAAAATGAAACACGATATCTGCATAGCCCGCTTTCTTTATTGACGCGTTAAGGCCGCCAGCCCGCATGAACCGGCGGCCCCAGGCTATCCGCAAAGGCGTATAAAAAGTAGTATTTTGAAGCCAGGTATCAGATGAAATCAATCAAATCATGTTTTCCGGGCGGAACACCTCGTCGAATTTTTCTTCCGTCAAAAAGCCCAGGGAAACGCAGGCTTCTTTCAAGGAAATGTTCTCCTTGAAGGCCAGCTTGGCGGTTTTGGCCGCGTTTTCATAGCCGATGTAGGGGTTCAAGGCGGTGACCAGCATAAGGGAATTATACAGGTTGCCCCGCATCTTTTCCCGGTTGGCGGTAATGCCCACGGCGCAGTTTTGGTTGAAGGAATCCATGGATTCGGCAAGCAGCCGGGCGCTTTGCAGGAAATTGTAGGCGATCACGGGCATGAACACGTTCAATTCAAAATTGCCCTGGCTGGCCGCCATGCCAATGGCCGCGTCGTTGCCCATTACCTGCACGGCTACCATGGTGGCCTGCTCACATTGGGTGGGGTTCACCTTGCCCGGCATAATGGAGCTGCCCGGCTCGTTTTCGGGAATGTGGATTTCCCCCAGGCCGCACCGGGGACCGGAGGAGAGCCAGCGCACATCGTTGGCGATTTTCATCATATCCGCCGCCAGGGCCTTCACCGCGCCGTGAGCGAACACCAATTCATCCTTGCTGGTCAGGGCGTGGTATTTGTTTTTCTCGGTAACGAAGGGCTTGCCCGTCAGCGCGGCAATTTCCGCCGCCGCCTTTTCCGCAAAGCCCTTAGGCGCGTTCAGCCCCGTGCCCACCGCCGTGCCGCCCAGGGCCAGGCCGTACAGCGGTTGTAGGGACAGCTGTACCATTTCGATATCCCGCTCCAGGCTGGCGCGCCAGCCGCTGATTTCCTGCGCAAAGGAAATGGGCACCGCGTCCTGCAAATGGGTGCGGCCGCTCTTCACCGCGTCCTTATTTTCCTCCTCCAGCCGCAAAAACGTTTCGATCAGGCGTTCCGCCGCGGGGATCAGCTGATCCTCCAGAGACAGAACAGCGGAAATGTGCAGGGCCGTGGGGAAGGTATCGTTGCTGGACTGGCTCATGTTCACGTCGTCATTGGGGTGGCAAAGCTTTTTCCCCGCAATTTCATTGGCCCGGTTGGCAATCACCTCATTGGCGTTCATGTTGCTTTGGGTGCCGCTGCCGGTCTGCCACACCACCAGGGGAAAATGCTCCTTCAGCTTTCCTTCAATCACTTCATCCGCCGCCTGGCAAATAGCGGTCAATTTTTCCTCCGTCATTTTTTCGGGCTTGAGGGCATGGTTGGCCTGAGCCGCCGCCTTTTTCAGAATGCCGAAGGCGTGAATAATTTCCCTGGGCATGGTTTCAATGCCCACGCCGATGGGAAAGTTCTCGTGGCTGCGCTGGGTCTGGGCCCCCCAGTATTTATCGGCGGGCACCTTCACCTCGCCCATGGAATCGTGCTCAACGCGGTATTGCTTCTCCATTGGTTTTTCTCCTTCCGCCTGGAGATCAGGCAAATAATCCCATGAGGTTCCCCCGCTTTGTTAAACGGCAAAGCGTAAGGCCCTTCCAGAATCTCTAAGTTAGGGGTATTCTTCGCTTGTTCCAAAAATCCTTTCGATCTTTCAATTTCGGTAACGCGCATTGTGCCGGGGATGCGGATCAGCCGGACCTTCTGAGGGGAGCCGGCTCCCGAAGGGGCAGGCGGCGGGCGCTATGATATAGCTTTTTCCCCCCACGAAACGATTGTTCAAAGCGCTTGACACGCTAATGATCGCCCACTAAAATGAGATATGCGATCGTTCGCAAAAACGAGGGCGCTTTCATGGCAAAGGACGCCAAGGCAGGCATGAATTCACCGCTTTTTGAAAAGGAGCGCACAATGGACAAGAATTGGTCTGAAATGAACAAAGAAATGCAAGCTTTGCTCTCAAAGGAAGCCACGTTCCCGGAAGGAATCAAGAAGCTTTTCGCCTTGCGAAAGAGCCTGTTTGAGCAAATCACGCAGATTGTGGCCGCCTTCCCGGCGGAAGCGTTTTACCAAATGCCCTTTGCCGGGGCGGAAGGGTATCACGCCAAGACGCTTTCCTATTCCATTTGGCACATTTTCCGAATTGAGGACATTGTGGCCCATGAGATGATCGCCGGGGATCAGCAGGTGCTGTTCAGCCAAGGGTTCCTGAAAGCCATTCATTCCCCCCTCATCACCACCGGCAACGAGCTTTCCGGCGGCGAGATCGCGGAATTTTCCAAGCAGCTGAACCTCCAAGCGCTGTACCGGTATGCGCAGGAGGTGATGCAGTCCACGAATCAGATTTTGATGAACCTAAATTTTTCCGGCCTGAAACGCAAATTCGGAGAGGACATGATCGAAAAGCTGCGGCGCACCGGGTGCGTCAGCGATGCGGACAGCGCAAGCTGGCTGATTGATTACTGGTGCGGAAAGGATGTGCTGGGGCTCATCCGAATGCCGTTCAGCCGGCACTGGATCATGCACATCGAAGCGATGCAGCGCATTAAGAACAAGCTGTGCAAGCTGGCGCGAAAGGGCGTGGACCCCATCGCTCCCTGCGGCTTTTCCTGCAATCACTGCTTCCTGAGCGCCTGGTGCGGCTCCTGCCGGACGGCGTATAACGCCTGCTCTTTCGCCACGGCCTCGCCGGACGGAAAGTGTCCCAACGCCGCGTGCTGCCAGGAAAAAGGCATGGACGGATGCTATGATTGCGGCCTGCTGGAAAAGTGCGAAAAGGGCTTCTATTCCCCATCCAACGACGGCGCCAACGCGGCAAAGGCGCAAGCCCTGTATATTCATCAGCACGGAAAGAAAGAATTCCTGAAGGCGCAGGACCGGCTTCATGAAAAATATGATTTCGCCAAAACGCAGGAGATATTGGGTCAGGATTATAAAGAAGGCTTACGCATCCTGGAGGAAAGCTGAATATCTGCCGGGCGCTGCGGCAAAAACCATAGCCAATGAATCAGAAAGGAAACGGGAACATGCAGTATTTAGGCGCGTTGCTCACAGTAAAAGATATGGAAAAGAGCAAGAAATTTTATCATGATGTGCTTGGCTTGAATATTGCCCAGGACTTTGGCGCAAACGTGACCCTGGAGGGCGGCATCTTCCTGCAAACGCTGGACACATGGAAGTCCTTTATACGGACGGACAACGTCCTTTTGCCCCATAACGCCGGAGAGCTTTATTTTGAGGAAGAAAACCTGTCCGGCTTTTGCAGCCGCCTTATGGCCTATGATATTCAGTATGTCCATCCGCTCATGGAGCACCGCTGGGGCCAGCGGGTGATCCGGTTCTATGACCCGGACGGCCACATCATCGAGGTTGGGGAAAAGATGGACGCTGTGGTTCGCCGTTTTGTCCGGCAAGGGTTATCCGCGGAGGAAACGGCGGAAAGAATGGATGTGCCGCTGGAATATGTTCAAAACTGCCTGAAAGAAAAGTGAGGAAAAGCAATGGCTTTCGATTTCAAAAAGGAATATAAGGAATTCTATCTGCCCAAAAGCAAGCCCGGTATCGTAACCATTCCCAGCATGAACTATATCGCCGTCCGGGGCCAGGGCGACCCCAACCTGGAGGGCGGAGAATACAAGCAGGCAATCGGGCTGCTGTACGGCATGGCCTTTACCATCAAAATGAGCAAGATGGGCGACCATCGGATCGACGGTTATTTTGATTTCGTGGTTCCTCCGCTGGAGGGATTTTGGTGGCAGAAGGGCGCGGAGGGCGTGGACTACGCGCGTAAAGAGGATTTTTGCTGGATATCCGTGATCCGGCTGCCGGATTTTGTGACCAAGGCTGAGTTTGATTGGGCCGTCGAAGAGGCGGCGCGAAAGAAGAAAGCGGACTTTTCCAAGGTGGCATTCTGGACTTATGAGGAAGGCCTGTGCGTTCAATGTATGCACAGCGGCCCTTACGACGACGAGCCCGCCACCGTTTCCATGATGCACGCTTATATGGAGCGGCAAGGCTATGAACTGGATATCAGCGCGCAGCGGCTGCACCACGAAATCTATTTAAGCGACGCCAGAAAAACGGCGCCGGACAAGCTGAAAACGGTGATCCGCCATCCGATTCGGAAAAAATAAAACGCAGAAAGAATACTTTAAGCCAGCGCGGAGAGTAAAGGTTTATAAAGCTCGCAAAAGCAATACACGCTGTATGTGCGCCTTTGCATATTCATTGGGACGGCCGGCGATTTGGAGGGAAAACCATGATTCCGGGTATTCAGCTTTCTACCTTTCGGCCCCTTCTTACCAACGCAGATCAGGTTGCGGATGTGCTGCGCAAAATTGCGGCTCTGGGATGCCGCACGGTTCAATTGCAGGGGATTGATCCCGCTGTGCCGGTTCCGGACATCGTGGAAGCTTTGCGGCAAGCGGGCATCCACGCCGTATCGGTCCAGGAAATCTATGCGGTGTTTCAGCAGAACCGGGATTATTATCTTCGCCTCAATCAGGCTGTGGGCGGCGATTGGCTCACGGTCAGCAGAATTCCCGAAGGGGCGGATTTGGGCCGCTTTGCGAAGGACCTGAAAGCGCTGGCGGCTGATTTATCCAGCCTCCAGCAAAAGCTGGCGTTCCATCCGGTGTACGAAGATTATCCCTTCATTGATGATCTGCTGAGCAGGGTGCCGCAAATGGATATCTGCCTGGATTTTTACCATCTGTGGCGAACCGGCGAAAAGCTGCCGGACTGGGTCAGCCGGTATCGCGCCCGCGTCCGGATGGCGCATTTTAAGGACGCCGTCAACGGGCGCATGGTGCCGGCGGGTCAGGGGCAGGTGGATTGGACGGGCGTTCCGGAAGCCTGCGCCCAAGTGGATTATGGCTTTGTGGAACAGGAGGCCTGGGACACAGACCCCTTTCTTTGTGCCAAAGAGGCGCTGGAGTGGCTCAGGCGGGGCTGTGTAAAAAAACCACAAAGCAGGATGGCCGAAGAATGATCGGTTAAAAGAGGTGGCGCCAAGATGGAATGGAGAATCCCTGGCCGGAAAAATGGCTGGTGAATGGAAAAAAATATCCGTTTTGATTGGGATTAAAAATCCAGAAAATAATCCCTCGGCAAATCATGAAGCGTTTGCGTTCATATTTTTTTAAGCATTCTCTCTTTACCTGGGCTGACGGCGCCGTTTTTGTCCAATGCGTCCTTCTTTTTTTGATATCCAACATGCTTCCCTCTATAAAAGTATATTTGTGCATATTTCTTGTTATGTTTTCTATTGTGATTCGGAATGCGGAAGTATATGATGTAAGAAATCATAAAACAGTTTCAAATGAGGAAGATGTTCCCTATATCTATAGAAAGAGGATGCAGCATATGACCAACGAGCTTTCTGAACAGCTGAACCATGTGATTGAGGCTTTGGCGGCGGATTTATATCATCCCTTGGAGGAAATTCATCTTGCAGGATTTCTGGCCGACGGAGATTTGACGCTAAGGGAAGCCCAAAGCCATCCCCTCCAATCCTGGCCGGAAGGAACCGTTTGGGGCGGCCCTTGGGATTATGCCTGGATGTTCTCTCGCTTCGTTGTTCCCAAAGAAGCGCAGGGAGAGCGGATTGTGATGGATCTGAATCCCGGCGGCGAAGCGACGCTGTTTGTGAATGGAAAGCCCTTTGGCGCGCGGCGGGCGGACCGGCTGGATCATCCGCACCAGTATATTGCCGATCTGACGGTCTGCAAAAAGGCCTTAGGCGGAGAAAACGTATCCATCGCCATGGAGGTATATGGCGGCACGCCCCTGCCGGATTATCAAAACCGGCCCATTTTCCCGGAGGAAGGGGTTCCGTTTACCCACGCGGGCCCGGCTGTCATCGGCAAAAGCACCTTTGGCTGGTGGAACGAGGAAGCGTACCAGCTCTGGCTGGATCTGACTGTTCTTCGGGATGTACACGCCTATCTGGACTCCAACGACGGCTTTCATGAGGCGCTGGAGGACGGTTTTTCCAAGCTGCTGGATATGCTGGATTTGGAGACGCCCCTCCCCGGCCGCAGAAAAATGTGCTTGGCGGCAAGAGAGCTGATCGCGCCGCTGGTCAATGCCCATAACGGCACCTTTGCCGCCTCTATGGGCGTGATCGCCAATTCCCATCTGGACCTTGCCTGGCTTTGGCCCATGACGGAAACGCGCCGGAAAACCGCACGCACCTTCGCCGCGCAGCTGCGGCTGCTCAAGGAATATCCGGAAGCCGTTTTCCTGCAAAGCCAGTGCGCGGAATATGAGCTGTGCCGCCAGCATTACCCGGAGCTGTTTGAAGAAGTGAAAGCCGCCATTGCGCAGGGCCGCTGGATTGCCGACGGGGGCATGTGGGTGGAGCCCGATACGAATCTGGCGGGGGGCGAAGCGCTGGTGCGCCAATTTCTGTACGGCCTGCGGTACTTCCGGGAGGTGCTGGGGGTGGAAAGCCGGGTGGCCTGGCTGCCGGACACCTTCGGCTACAGCGCCGCCCTGCCCCAGATCATCAAGGGCTTTGGGATGACGGGGCTCACCACCCAGAAGATCTTTTGGTCCTACAACGACGCCGAGCCTTTCCCGCATCACGCGTTTTTATGGCGCGGCTTGGACGGCACCACAATTCCCAGCTTCCTGCATATGTTTTATGAAACGCAGGTGGATGCGGCTACAGTGCGCAAGCGCTGGATCAATCGGCTGGAGCGGGACGGCAGCTGCGATTTTTATCTGCCCTTCGGTTACGGAGATGGCGGAGGCGGGCCAACCCGGGACGACATGGAGCAAGTGCGAAGGCAGCAGGATTTGCAGGGCGCGCCCAAGCTGTACTGGATCACGCCGGAAAATTACCTGAAAAAACGGGATAATGGAAAGCTGCCTGTTTACCGGGGCGAACTGTATGTTCCCTGCCACAGGGGCACCTATACCACCCAGGCGGCGGTCAAAAAAGGAAACCGGCGTGCCGAGCACGCGCTTCGGGCCTGGGAAATGCTTTCCGCCATGGCCGCCTTCGCAGGCCGCGCCGCGTATCCCGGCCAAGCGCTGGAGGAAAACTGGAAGCTGCTTCTGACCAATCAATTCCATGATATTTTGCCCGGCTCCTCCATTGCCAAGGTGTACGGCCAGGCGCGGGAGGATTTAAACGCGATCCGGTCAGCGGCGGCGAAGGGAGCCCAGGAAGCGCTGGAAGCCTTCTGCGAAAAGGATGAAGGGCTTACGGTATTTAACCCCTCCGCCCATCGGGTCACCCGCTTCATTCGGGCGGACAGCCGGTTTTCCAATGGAGCGGCGGCTGAAAACGGTCTCCGTTTCCCTGGCTTCGCGGATGGAGACGGCGCGTGGGTGCTGTCTTCCCTGGAGCCCATGGCCGCCGTGACGATCTATCCCGAAAAGGTGGAAGCCCAAAGCGAAGCTTTTGCCATTCGGGAAGGAAATTGCTATGTTTTGCAGAATTCCTGTATACGAGCAGTTATTTCAGAAAAGGGCGAACTGATTTCCATGGTCACGCTTTCGGACGGCGCGGAGCGGCTTCGGAGTCCTTCCAACGTATTCCATTTATACCGCGATCTGCCCCGGCGGTTTGACGCCTGGGATATCGACAGCCAGACGGAGCGGCGGGAGATTCCCCTTCAGGCAAAGTATAAAGCAGAAATCGCAGTCAGCAGAGGCTTGAGGGCGGAGCTCAAAATCACCGTCGCTTTTTCTTCTTCCGTGATTACGCAGCGTATTCGATTGACAGCGGCTGAAGAACAGCTTGAATTTGATACAGAAGTGGATTGGCAGGAGCGTCACCGTCTGCTCAAGGTTTCCTTTGATACAGGCATCGACGCGGACAACGCGGATCATCAAATTCAGTTTGGCTTTATTTCCCGGCCCGCTCACCGGTCGCGCAGGTTTGATGCGGACCGCTTCGAGGTGAGCGCCCACGCCTGGACCGCCCTTCGGGACGCTACGCATGGCGCGGCGGTGCTCAACGACTGCAAATACGGGGTTTCCGTCAACGATGGCGTAATCGGGCTGAGCTTGCTTCGCGCCCCCACCTTCCCGGACGCCGAAGCTGATCGGGGGCATCATCATTTTATTTACGCCTACCGCGCCTTTAACGGATCGCTGGCGGAAAGCGGGCTGACGGAAGCCGCCGAGGCGCTGAACGATCCCTTGGTCACGGTGAATGGCCGCTGCGGGAAGCTTCGTTTGCTGCGCTGCTCAGATCCCGCCGTAGGCGTAGAAAGCGTGAAGCTTGCCGAGGACGGATCGGGCGATATGATTATTCGTTTCTTTGAAGCCATGGGAGGCGCGAGAAACGCCGTGATCCGGCCCTGCCTGCCTTTTGGCCGCGTCTGCCGGTGCTCGCTGTCGGAAAACGTGGAAGAAGAATTGCCGCTTGCGGACGGGGCCTTCTCCCTGTCCTTCCGTCCCTTTGAAATCATCACCGCCCGGCTTTCCAAGAAACCGTGATTTTGTTGAAAACGTTTTTCACGAAAGGAGTCTGCTTATGCTATACCCCCGCAGCAATGAAAAAGAACTGGATGCAAAGCTTTTCCAAAATCCCGGCGCTGAATACCGCTGCACGCCTTTCTGGGCCTGGAACTGCGATTTGGAGGATGATCTGCTTCGCCGGGAAATCGGGTACATGAAGCAAATGGGGATGGGCGGCTTCCACATGCACACCCGCTGCGGCATGTCCGTGCCCTACCTTTCCGATGAATTTATGGCCAAAATCCGCCTGTGCGTGGAGGAAGCCCGCAAGCAGGGCATGCTGGCCTGGCTG
>CAMOHY010000076.1 GCA_946615495.1 uncultured Clostridia bacterium | reverse complement strand
TGGGACAGCAGCGTGTCCCGGGCGTTCTGGCTCTGGTAGGCGGAGGAAACATAATTCCGGCAAACCAAAGAAGAAGCGGGCTGCACGTCCTCCGGGCTGTTGGTGATGATTTCCCCGGGGCTCAGGGCGTCCAGGGCGGCTTTCAGGGCGGCGGGCTTGTTTTCAATTTGCTGCACGAAAAATTCGCCGGTGGAAACGTCGCAGGCGGCGATGCCGATACGTTTGCCGTTCACGCACACGGAGCAGAGGAAATTATTCCGCTTTTCCCCAATAACGGCGGAATCCGTTAAGGTGCCCGCCGTCACGATGCGGATGATGTCCCGGTCCACCAGGCCCTTGGCCAGGGCCGGGTCCTGCATCTGCTCCCCGATGGCCACCCGGTATCCCCGTTCCACCAGCCGCGCCACATAGGTGTCCACCGCGTGGTAGGGCACCCCGCACATGGGGGCCCGCTCCTCCAGGCCGCAGTCCTTGCCCGTCAGGGTCAATTCCAGCTCCCGGCTGGCGGTGAGGGCGTCCTCAAAGAACATTTCATAAAAATCGCCCACGCGGAAAAAAAGCAGCGTGTCGGGATTCTGTTCCTTGAGGCGCATGTATTGCTGCATCATGGGAGAAAGGGTGGCCATAATGACGATGCTCCTTCGTTCAGTGGTTCAACGGGGACACAGGCTTACTTTTTTCCAAGCCTGCCCGTATAGCGGAAAAGGATGGGATACACGCCAAACTCGATGAACGCGATGACGCCGTAGCGCGCGCCGCGCACCAGCAGGGCGGCCAGGGAGCCATTATCCAGGAATTCCTTGGAGAAGGGCAATTTCAGCAGGGTGTTGAGCCCGAAAAAGAGGGCCGCGCCGCCCAGCGCCCGCAGAATGCAGCGCACGATGCTGCCCGTGTTTTCAAAGCGCACCTTTTTTTCTTCCAGAACCGAACCGGCGATAAAGCCCAGCAGCAGGCCCAGGGCGGTAAAATAATCGGCGCTTTTGCAGTAGAAAAGGCCGGGCAGGGCGGTAAGAATCAGCACGCCGTAGAACGCGTAGTCGTTTTTGATGAAGCGCCTGAGCAGGGCAACCACCGCCATGGAAAGCAAGCCCAGCGCCCAGCCCGCCAGCACATCCGTGGGGTAATGGGCGCCCACCACCACCCGCGAAAAGCCCACCAGCAGCGGCAGCGCCACGGCGGCGCCAAGAAGCGCCTTGCTTTTCTTTTTCGCCGCCAGGCTGCCATACAGGGTAACAGCGTTGGTGGAATGCCCGCTGGGGAAGGAAAAGCCCTGGGCGGAAATGTCGTAAGCGTCGGCGCTTTTGTCCACCAGCCGCAGAATTTTAATTCCCTCATGGTCAAAGTAGGGGCGGCGGCGCACGGCCACGTTTTTCAGCATTGGATTCCACACCAGCCCCATCAGCACATTCAGGCCTATGGCCTTGCCCAGCTTCTTGTCATAGCCCCAGAAGATAAAGCCCAGGATTAAAACCAGCACCAATTCTTCCCCGAACGCGGAAAGAAACGAAAGCACGGAAATGGTCCCGCTTCCCAAATGGCTTTGCAGCCATTCCATCAGGCTCACTTCCCAATCAAACGCAAAGCTGTTTCCCGTAAGCATTTTTCATCCATCCTCTTTCTTTTGTACTGCTTCTTTTTTTGAGCGGAGGTTCAGCCGCAGCCGGAGCATCCGGCGCAGTTGCCGCCGCAGCCGCCGTTGCCGCCGCCGGGGTTGAGCACGCTGGAAAGCTCCCCGTTCACCTGGGCCATCATCGCGGAAAAGCTTTTCCGGGCGCTTTGCAGGGCCTGGTACATGGGCTGGGCCTTGATTTGCTGCTGTACCGTCTCCAGCTCGCGGGCCAGGGCGTCCATTTTGTCAAAGTCCGGCTCCTTTTGCAGGGTGATTTCCTCAATGTCCCGGTGAATGCCGTCGTACTGCTTGAACAGCGCCTGCAGCGCTTCCTCCTGGCCCGCGGCGTCCTCCGTGGCCCGCATGGTGATGTATTCCGGGGACTGGGCGATAACGCCCGCCAATTCCTTGGCCTTTTCAATAACCTGCTGGCTCATGCTTTTCTTCCTCTTTTCTTTTTTATATTGCCTATTTATATTGCCTATTCTTGCGCAATGATTATGCGGTTTCTATCCGCCCCTTCAGCGTGGTCTTGCTGGCGGCGGTGATTTTGACGGGCACGATTTGTCCCATCAGGTCCGCGCCGCCCTCAAAATTCACGCTGACGTTGCGGCTGGTTTTGCCGGTAATCTGGCGCTCGTTTCGTTTGCTCTGGCCCGTCACCAGCACGGATTCCGTTTTTCCAATCATTTCGGCAAAGCGCTTCTGGGTCATTTCCTCCTGAAGGGCGATGAGGCGCTCAATGCGCTGGGTGGCCAGGGCGGGGTCAATGCGGCCGGGCATTTCCGCCGCCCGCGTGCCCACGCGGGGAGAGTAAATGAAGGTGAACGCGCTGTCGTACTGAACGGCGCGCGCCAAATCCATGGTGTCCTCAAAGTCCTGGTCGGTTTCGCCGGGGAAGGCCACGATAATGTCCGTGGTCAGGCCCACGTCCGGGGCCAGGCGGCGGATTTTTTCCACCTTCTCCAGATAGCTTTCCCTGGTATAGCGCCGGTTCATGGCCTGCAGTATCCTGTTGCTGCCGCTTTGCACCGGCAGGTGCAGATGGCGGCACAGGGCGGGGTTTTCCGCCATTTCCGCAATCAATTCATCGGACAGGTCCTTGGGATGGCTGGTCATGAAGCGGATGCGGGGAATGCCCGTTTGGGATACCCTTCTGAGCAGCTGCGGGAAGGTGACGCCCCCCGGCACGTCGTTTCCGTAGGAATTTACGTTCTGCCCCAGCAGCATAATTTCCTTTACGCCCTTTTTTTGCAGCGCCTCCACTTCCCTTAGAATATCATCCGCGCTGCGGCTGCGCTCCCGTCCCCTCACATAAGGCACGATGCAGTAGGAGCAAAAATTATTGCAGCCGTACATGATGGTCACATACGCCTGAAAATCGCTTTCCCGGCGGATGGGCAGGCCTTCGATGAGGGTGCTTTGCTCCTCCGGCACCGCCACCACCCGGCGGCGCGTTTCCGCCGCGCGGTAAAGCAGCTCCGGCAGCTGGTGGATATTGCCGGTGCCAAACGCCACATCCACAAAGGGATACTGGCGCAGGATTTTTTCCGCCATGCCCGGCTCCTGCACCATGCAGCCGCACACGCCGATGAGCATATCCGGCTTATCCTTTTTCAGCTCCTTCAGCCACGTCACATTGCCCAGGGCCTTGCGCTCGGCGTTGTCGCGGATGCAGCAGGTGTTGTGCAGCACAAAATCCGCTTCCTCCCGGCTGGGGGCGGCGGTCAGGCCCATTTCCTCCAGCATGCCGGCCAGCTTTTCCGAATCGTGGGCGTTCATCTGGCACCCGTAGGTGACGATGTGGTAGGTATGGGGCCGAAAGGGCAGGGACGCGAATTCCTTGGCAAACTGCCGCTGGGCCGCCATTTCCTCCGGGGAAACGCGAATGGTTTCGTCTCGTTTCATGTTCATTCCTCGTTTTTTTCCGTCAGCTTTTCTTTCTCGTCAGTTCCATCAGCCCCAAGGCGGTGAAGCCGTGAACCACGGTCTTTACCGGGTCGCCGCGCAGGGCGTCTGCAAGCGCTTCCGCCACCGCCTGGCGGCTTTCCTCATTTTTCATGTCCACAAAGTCCACAATGATGATGCCGCCCATGTTTCTCAGCCGCATGAGCCGGGCAGTCTCCCTGGCGGCCTCCAGGTTCAGCTTAAGGAAGGTATCCTCCGTGCCGCTTTTCGCGCCGGTGAATTTGCCGCTGTTCACGTCGATAACGGTCAGGGCCTCGGTGCGGTCGATGATGAGGTATCCTCCGCAGTCCAGCCACACCTTGCGCTGCATGGCCTTTTCCGCCTTAGCGCGCACGCCGTACAGTTCAAAGGGCTGGGCCGCTTCCCGGACGGGCAGGGGCAGAGGCGGCAGCGCCTGGGGAGCGTTTGTGAGGATTTCTTCCACGTCCCCGTGCTCATCCCGCAGGATGCGCAGCAGCGCGTCTTCCCTTCCCCGAATCAGGCAGGGGGCGGGGCAGCGGCTTTTTTCCGCTATGGATTTCCATTCCAGAAGGAGGCGTCCCGCGTCCTCCTCCATGTCCTCCATTTTCGCGTCTTCGCTTTCCGTGCGCATGACCAGGCCCATGTTCTCCGGGCACAGCCTTTGGGCGGCGGCCAAAAGGCGCTGGCGGGTGTTTTCCTCCGTGATCTTTTTGGATACGGCGCAGTGGGCGGACAGCGGCGTCAGGATCACATACCGTCCTGCCAGGGCTACGTCCTGGGTCAAATAAGGGGCTTTGTCCCCCACCGGCGGCTTTTTTACCTGCACCAGCACCTTTTCGCCGGACCGGGGCGCTTTTTTGCATTCGGAAAAGGGAAGGAAGCCCGTTTTCTCCCCGCCCAGGCGAACGAAGGCCGCCTCCATCCCCTTTACGATGCGGTCCACGACGCCAAGATAAATTTGCTCCGCCTCGATTTCGCCAGCCGGTTCTTCTGACAGCCACAGCAATTTCTGGCCGTCCATCACGGCGATTTGACGCCCTTTTCCTTCCCCTTCCACCAAAATCCGCTTGCTCATAAGGTCTCCAGGGGGCAAAGCACCCCGTCCTTTTCGCCCAGCAGCTGGGTGCGGGTAATGAGCGCCCGCGGCCGGGGCGTTTGCGCGAACTCAAACAGGGAGCTGAGCAGCAAATCCGGCTTGCAGGTGGCCTTTTCGCACAGGGCCAGCACCATTTGCAGCGTGTTTCCCTTCATCGTCAGCCCATAAATCATGGGCCGTAAATCGCAGGGCTTCATGCCTGTTTTGGTTTTGCGCACGGCGGGAATTTCCCGCTGGGCCAAATAAGCCTGCACGGTCGCTTCAAAATTTTCAGGCGCCTGCTCCAATTCCGCCTGATATATGGCGGCGGTGAGCTGGGCCATGGGAGCGGGATGGCGGTCGTCCACCGGACGGGCGGAAAGACAGGGCAGGTCCGGCGGCAAGGCGGCGGAGAGCTTTTGCAAAAAGGCTTCCCCCGTCATTTCTCCCTCGATGGGCACCTCCATCACTTCCCGCTTTCCCGGCATGCCCACGGAAAGCGGCGCGGCAAAGGTGAGCAAAATATGGGGATTGAACCCCTGGGAATAACGAAGCGGCAGCCCGCTTCTGCGCAGCGCCCGCTGCATGGCGCGCATCAGGTCCAAATGCCCAATGTGCCGCAGGCGGGGCGCTTTTTCAAAGACAACGATCATTTTCATACAAGCTTCAGCTCACTTTTTATGAAGTGGGAATAATAAAGGGGACAGGTTTCAGCGGAGACTCTTCGCTCGGCTTAATCGAACAGCGGCGCGGCCATTTTGTCCGTATCCTTAAGCGGCGGGTTCTTTACCCAATCGCACACATTCCAGGTGTGCAGCCCGCAGCCGTTGCAGCCCCGGCGGCAGTCCTTGGTGGTTTCCACCCGCTTGGCCTTTTCGTTTTCCCGCTTCAGGTATTCCTGGCTCACGCCGGCGTCGATGAACTGCCAGGGCAGCAATTCATCGTAGGGCCGCTCCCGGTGGGCGTAGAAAGCGGGGTCCAGGCCGCAGTCCGCAAAGGCGCCCAGCCATTCCTCGTATTTAAAATGCTCCATCCAGCTGTCCAGCCGGCAGCCCCGCTTCCAGGCCCGGTAAATCACTTCGCCAATTCGGCGGTCGCCGCGGGAAATGCAGGCCTCCAGCATGGAAAGCTCGCTTTCATGCCAGTTGAAATTCACATTTTTCAGCTTTAAATACTGCCTGAGCTTTCCCTGCTTTTCCCGCACGGCGTCGATGGTGTCCTGAGCGGCCCACTGGAAGGGCGTGAAGGGCTTGGGCACGAACACGGAGGCCGAGGCCGTCACCTTTACCCCGTTTTTGCTGCGTTTTTCCTTGGGAATGGCGTAATAGGCGTCCACCACCCGCTTGGCCAAATGGCCGATGCCCTGCAGGTCCTCATCGGTTTCCGTGGGCAGGCCCATCATGAAATACAATTTCACCGAGCTCCACCCGCACTCAAAGGCATCGGTGACGGAACGCACCAGGTCCTCCTCCGTTACGCCTTTGTTGATAACGTCGCGCAGGCGCTGGGTGCCCGCCTCCGGCGCCAGGGTGAGGCCGGATTTTTTCACCTGCTGGGTCTCCTCCAGGGATTGCTTGACGATATTGTCAATGCGCATGCTGGGCAGGCTCACGCTCACCCGCTTGTCCTTATACCGGTCCATAAGGGCCTGAATCAGCTGGGGCAGGCAGGTAAAATCGCCGGAGGAAAGGGAAGAAAGGCTCATTTCCTCGTAGCCGGTGGACTGCTGCAATTTGTCCGCCAATTCCAGCAGCCTGTCCATACTGCGCTCCCGCACCGGGCGGTACAGCATGCCCGCCTGGCAGAAGCGGCAGCCCCTGGTGCAGCCCCGCATGATTTCCAGCACCATGCGGTCATGCACGATTTCCGTATAGGGCACGGGGATGTTTTCCGGGTACACGGCGGCGGACAGGTCCTTGACCACCCGCTTTTTCACCACCGCCGGGGCCGCCGGATCATTGGGCGCGAAGGAGCGCAGCGTCCCATCCTCGTTGTAGGCCACGTCGTACAGGGCGGGCACGTACACGCCCTCCAGCCGGGCAAGGCCCCGCAGGATGTCCAGCCGGGAAAGCCCCTTTTCCCGCCCATCCCGGATCACGTCGATGAGCTCGTGCATCACGTCCTCCCCGTCGCCGATCATGAAGGCGTCGATGAAGGGGGCCAAGGGCTCCGGATTAAAGGCGCAGGGGCCGCCCGCCACCACGATGGGGTCCCCTTCCGCCCGGTCACGCCCAAAGATGGGGATGCGGCCCAGGGACAGCATTTCCAAAATGTTGGTATAGCTCATTTCATATTGCAGGGTAAAGCCTACGATATCAAAATGGTTCAGGGCCTTCCTGCTTTCCAGGGAAAAGAGGGGCACCTCCGCCTCCCGCATTTTATCCGCCATGTCCGCGTCCGGCATGAACACCCTTTCGCACAGCGCGTCGGGCCGCTGGTTGATTAAGTAATACAGAATCTTCATGCCCAGATGGCTCATGCCGATTTCATAGGTGTCCGCAAAGCAAAAGCCGAACGTGCACCGAACGCCGTTCCAATCCTTTTTGACCGCGTTCATTTCCCCGCCGATATAGCGGGCAGGCTTCTGCACGGTTTCCAGCAGGCCCTCCAGCCTTGCGTTTTCCAATTCGTTCAAAAATCCATCCCCCTTGAATACATCATAAAAAACCACCTTGTATTATAGCAGGAAATTCCGCCCCTGTCCATTCGGGAAGAAAGAAATTAAGGATTCTGTATCATTTTGGACAAGCGAAGCTTATTGGCGTCCGGCCCCTCCCCTTGCGTTCCAATCAGGCTGAAAATTTTCCTATCATTTTGGTGGGTAATATATTGACAAGCCCTGCTTTCCGTGATATCCTGATAACGTAAATCCGATTGATTTGGTCGGAATTATCCGCCGGAATTTTTCAGGAGGGGCCATGAAGCTATCCACCAAGGGCAAGTACGCCCTGTACGCCATGATTTTTCTATCCCAGCAGGAGGAGGGCGCGGCCCAAAGCCTGAAGGCCTTTGCTCCCCTGGGGCTGCCGGAAGCGTACCTGGAGCAATTGCTGGGCGCGCTGCGCAAGGAAGGGCTGGTTAAATCCGTGCGCGGGGCCCAAGGCGGCTATCTGCTGTCCCGGCCGCCGGAAAAAATCACCGCGCGGGATGTCATCGAAGCCGCGGAAGGGCCCATCAGCTTTTCCGACTGCGTCACCGCATCCCAGGGCGCCTGCCAGAAAAGCGAAAACTGCCCGGCCAAGGGCGTGTGGGAATACCTGACGGACAAGATCAACGGCCTGCTGGACAGCATTACCCTAAGCGATATGGCCAGCCAAAAACTCAAGGACATTTCATAAAGGAGATCATCAGCTATGGACCGCATTTACATGGACAACGCCGCCACCACCGCCATCTGCCCGGAAGCGCTGGCAGCCATGCTTCCCTGCTTTGCCGATCATTTCGGCAACGCCTCCAGCATCCATTCCACCGGCCGGGACGCCAGAAAGCTGCTGGAGGAAGCCCGCCGCAGGGTGGCGGACTGCCTGGGCGCCAAGCCCGCGGAAATATATTTTACCTCCGGCGGCTCGGAAAGCGACAACTGGGCCATCAAGGGTGCCGCCTTTGCCAACCGCAAAAAGGGCAACCACATTATCACCACCCAGATTGAGCACCACGCCGTGCTGCACACCTGCCAGTGGCTGGAAAAGCAGGGGTTTGAGGTCACTTATCTGCCTGTGGACGAATTCGGCCTGGTGAAGCCCCAGGACGTGGAGGCCGCCATTACGGACAAAACCATTCTCATCTCCGTTATGGCCGCCAACAACGAAATCGGCACCATTGAGCCCATCGCCGAAATCGGCAAAATCGCCAAGGAGCACAGGATCATTTTCCACTGCGACGCGGTGCAGGCCGTGGGCGCCATCCCGGTGGACGTGGACGCCTGGCACGTGGACATGCTGAGCCTTTCCGGCCACAAGTTTCACGGGCCCAAGGGCGTGGGCGCCCTGTATATCCGCACGGGCACCAAGGTGGACCAGTTCCTGCACGGCGGCGCTCAGGAGCGGGGCAAACGGGCCACCACGGAAAATGTGCCCGGCATCGTGGGCCTGGCCGCGGCGCTGGAAAAAGCAGTGAACAATTTGGAAGAAAACGGCGTGCGGCTCATCTACCTGCGGGACAAGCTCATCCGCGGCATTTTGGACGCCATTCCCTATACCCGCCTGAACGGCCATCCGCTCCAGCGCCTGCCCGGCAACGTGAACATATCCATCCAATATATCGAAGGCGAAGCGCTGCTTCTGCGGCTGGACCTGGCGGGTATCGCCGCCTCCTCCGGCTCCGCCTGCACCAGCGGCAGCCTGGACCCCTCCCATGTGCTGCTGGCCATCGGCCTTCCCCATGAGGTGGCCCATGGCAGCCTGCGCCTTT
>CAMOHY010000075.1 GCA_946615495.1 uncultured Clostridia bacterium | reverse complement strand
GGGTCAACCAATGCTGCGTTTGTGCGATTTTTACAGAATGTGTGACAGCGCCTTTTTCCTTTGAATGATTTATATGAGCGCGTATTTTTCGATGGCCTTAGCGAAGCCGTCGTTCGCATTGGTATCCGTCACAAACCGGGCCGCGCGCTTGGCTTCCTCGCTGCCGTTTCCCATGGCTACGCCATAGCCTGCCGCACGGAGCATGGGAATATCATTGCTTTCGTCGCCCAAGGTCATTACCTGCTCCATCGGAATGCCCAAAGCGTTGGCAAGGTCCGCCACGCCCCGGCCCTTATCCACGCCGGACGGCATAATTTCGATATTCCGGGCGCTGGACTGGGTCAGGTCAATTCCGGGAATACGCTGGAGCGCTTGGCGGACTTGCGCAAGGGGCTTATTATCGCATACGAAAAATTTGTGTACGGAACCTTGAATCAATTCCCGCGCTTCCTTGGGCCCGTGATAATAGCGGAAGCCCAGTTCCTTCATTCTCTCCCCCTGGGAAAGCTCCGAATGGTGCACCATCCCATCGGTGCTGGTGCAGATGGCCCGGTCGCCGAAAATAAAGTAATCGGAGCCCAGCGATATCAGCGTTTCCAGCGTTTCCTCCGCGGCCTTTGGGGCCATGACCCTTTCCGACAGCAAACGCAGGGCCTCATCCGTCACTCTGGCCCCGTTTTCGCCGATGATGGGCAGACGCAGGCCATACCTTTCCAGCAGCACAAACACATTTTCCGGAAAGCGGCCCGAAGCGATAGCCACCAGGATGCCCCGTTCACGCGCTGCATGAATGGCCCGCAGGTTTCTTTCCGAAATAACGCCCTGGCGGTTCAGCAGCGTGCCGTCGATATCCGTGGCAATCAGGCGAACGGGAAGCTGGGTCATGAATCAATGCTCCTTTTGAATGAGCAAACCGCTCATTCCTGTTCTTTTGTGATACGAAAGGGCGGGTCAATGGAAAAATGCCGTCCGTTCAAATACGACAATAGGCCGCTGGGGAACAAGGTGAGCTCCGTAGCGCAAAGCTTCAACCCGCCGGGCCGCAGCCGGCGGTTCAATTCCCGGTCCCCGTATTTATCATCGCCCAATATGGGATGAGACAGAAAGCTCATATGAGCGCGAATCTGGTGCGTGCGCCCGGTCAGCAGCGTCACCCGCAGAAGGGACAGCGTGCCGTCAAAATCCAAGGTTTCATACTGGGTCGCGATGGGCACGGCGCCCGGCGTTTCGTGGGTAACGACGCGCACCTGGGCGCGCTGGGCGTCCTTTACCAGAAAAGCGGTTTTCGTATCGGCCTTGGGCCGCATTTCGCCCCGCACCAGGCATTGATATATTTTGGTGAGCTGGTGGTCCCTGAACAGCTGAAAAAGGATGCTTTCGCTTTCATCGTCCTTGCATAAAAGAAGCAGGCCGGAGGTGGGATGATCCAGCCGGTGGCAAAGCCGGGGGGTGTACGCGCCGCCGGACCGCTTTTCCATCAGGGAAAGCACCGTCATTCCGCCCCACACATCCGCGTCGCAATTAATGCCCGCGGGTTTATTGAGCAGCAGGATATGTTCATCCTCATATACCACGGGAATATCCACCAAGTACGAAGTGAACAAATTTACCCTGGCGCCCGGTACGGCCAGGACGTCCTTGCCCGCGCGCCGGCCATCCATTTTCACATCCCGCTTTTCAAAAGCGTCCCGCACCACATGGGCGGGCAAAAGCGGCATGGCCTGCTGCACATACCGGCCCAGGGTCATCCCCTCCGCGCAGGGAGGAATCAGCGCTTCATATTTTTCCATCAGTTTAATACCGCGGGAGGCATGCCGATCCAGCGCACGGTTTGCAAATGCAGCTGGGACAGGGCGCTGAGCATGCGCGGCGTGGGCAGCACGCACAGCATGGATTCCAGCACCTCCCGCATTTCGGACAGGCTGGCGCCCTGCTTGGCCATCATGCGCAAATCCTCCAGCGTTTCCTCCTGGTCGTATTCCGGACGGACAGCGCCCTCCAATTCTCCCCGCATGGCTTCGCTGGAAGCCACTTCCTCCGCCAAAATGCCATTGAAGCCGCCCAGCATCATTTCGCGGGTCAGCTGCACCTCCGCGGCGGGCAGCTTGGCCAGGGTGGAAAGCAGATGCTCCGGGTCCGCCAGGCCGGGATGAAGCAGCAGAATTTCCCCCTCCGGCGTTTCGGTATAATCAAAGGCAGCGCGGAGATAGCGGGCGATAAACAAACGCGTATTTTCATTCTCCGTCTTTTCGGCGTGAAGGGGAAACTGGGTCATCGGCACGGAAGCGTGCAGGAAACCGGATAAATAAAGCAGGCTGTGAAGGGTGGCGTCAAAAGTAAACAATTGCTCCCGGATGCGGAAGTAATCGCCGCCCAGCATGGCTTGGGAAACGGGAACTAACAGCTCATTGGCCAGGCACAGCCGGGCGCTTTCCTCATCCACAATCTGCAGCGTGCACCACAGCCGGGATATGAGCGCTTCCGCCGCGCTGATCTCGTTCCAATCATCCAAATACGCTTCGCCGCCGCCCATGAGCATGCGCTTGACCAAATTATCCTCCATAGGAGACAAATAGCACGCCTCCTGGGCTACGCGGGACAAAACCACGTTTCGCAGTTCCGCTTGGTTTGGAATACGAGCGCGCATTTCCTGAGCATAAAAAGAAAAAGAAAAAATTTCCCGGAATTCGTCCTCGCACAGTTCATCAAAAATACCGGCTGCGGGGCAGCGGTACAGCCTGTCCTGACAGGCCTCCAATTGCCTTTCCCGCATCACGCTCATCGTTTTATCGCACCATCGTTCCACACGGAATGTGCCCGTTCTGAACAAGACCCGCTTCGCCCCTTTCTTTTGCAAGGTTTCTTCTACAAATTATACAGGCATTCACGGCGCTGTCAAGCCTTTTTGATAGGAATACCAATTCATCCGTTTTGGGCCATACGGCGCATTTCCTGCTCGGAGATTACGGGGATACCCAGGGTTTGGGCCTTGGCGAGCTTGCTGCCCGCGTTTTCCCCCGCTACCACATAGCTGGTTTTCCGGCTGACCGAGCCCGCGGCCGTGCCGCCGTTTTCCCGGATGAAGGCTTCCGCTTCCTGGCGGGAAAGGGTGGGCAGGGTGCCGGTAACCACCAATGTAAGCCCGGCAAAGGCGCCGCCGGCGGTTTGGGCTTCCATCTGAGGCGCTACCCCTGCCTTTAGCAGCCGGTCCACCATGCTTTGGTTTTCCGGGAAGGAGAAAAAGTCGATCACGCTTTGGGCCACGATCTCCCCTACGTCGTTAATTTCCAGCAATTCTTCCATGGTGGCGGCGCGCACCTTTTCCAGCGTGCCAAACTTGGCGGAAAGGTCCCTGGCCGTACGGCGGCCGATGTTGGGAATGCCGATGGCCAATAGGAAGCGGGACAGGGGGCAGTGCTTGCTGGCCTCCAGCGCGTCGATTAGGTTCTGCGCGCGCTTATCCTGAAAGCCATCCAGGCCTTGCAATTGCTCCGCCGTCAGGTGGTACAGGTCCGCCGCGTCCCGCACATGCAGCCGGTCATAAAGCAAATCGGCGGTTTTTTCGGAAAAACCGGTAATGTCCATGGCGTCGCGGGAGGCAAAGTGAGCCAGCCTGCCCACCGCCTGCGGCCGGCAGCTTTCCCGGTTCAGGCAGTACAGGTGCGCCCCGCGCCAGGTAAGCTCCCCGCCGCAGGCAGGGCACTTATCCGGCGGTAAAATCGGCTCTCCCGCCGTGCCGCCGTCCACGCAGCCCGTAATTTCCGGAATCACATCGTTGGACCGGCGAATCCACACCGTGCAGCCCAGGGTAAGCTTTTTGCGCTGGATATCGGCCATATTATTGAGGGTGGCTTTTTTTACCGTAACCCCGGCAAAATCAACCGGCGACACGTGGGCCAGGGGCGTCAGCTTGCCCGTGCGGCCCAATTCCCAGGTGACTTTTTCCAATGTGGCCGTGTTTTCCTCCGCCGCGAATTTATAGGCTACCGCCCAGCGGGGGAATTTGTCCGTATACCCCATCATTTCGCGGGTACGCTGGTCCATCACCTTCACCACCGCGCCGTCGATGAGGAAATCCAGCGTGGGCCGCTTTTCTTCGATTTCCCGAATCAAACGCAGCGCCTCCTGCCGGTCCTGCGCCACGGCAAAATAAGGGCTTACCGGAAAGCCCTGGTCCCGCAAAAACTGCACCATGCCCACCTGATCGGAATAAGGGGCGTTTTCGATGGTGCCCACCTGATAAAAGAAGGCGGACAGATTGCGGCTGGCCGTTACGGCGGGGTCCAGATTGCGCAGGGCCCCAGCCGCGGCGTTCCGGGCGTTTTTCAAGGGCTCCTGAGCCGTTTTATTGTATTTTTCAAGCGCGCTGAGCCGCATGATACATTCGCCCTGCACCTCGATTTTTCCCTGCCAGGGAATAGAAAGCGGCACATCCTTTACCGTGCGGGCCTGGGGCAGAATGGCTTCGCCCACTTCGCCGTTGCCGCGGGTGGCCGCCTCTGCCAGCATCCCCTGGTCGTAGGTCAGGTTCAGGGTAAGGCCGTCAAATTTATACTCCACGCCGTAGGTGAGGGGCGGAAGCGAGCCATCCTGCGCCCACAGTTTTTCCGTGCGGTCAAACCAGGCGTTCAGCTCCTCTTCGCTTTGCGCCTTGTCCATGCTCCAAAGGCGGGAAATATGCCGGTGCTGGCGGAATGCGGCCAAGGGCTCTCCGCCCACGCGCTTGGAGGGGGAATCGGGCAGCACAACGCCCGTTTCCTTTTCCATGGCCAGCAGTTCATTGTACAGCGCATCCCATTCCTTATCGGAAATGATGGGATTATCCAGCACGTAATAAGCGTGAGCGGTTTTGTTCAGGTAGTCCACCAATTCCCGCATGGTCCGGGTGTGTGCCATAGCCTTTCTCCTCCAAACTGCCAAATACGGAAGCTGGGGGCCCTTTCTTCACGGAAAGAACCCCCGCTGCGTTTTTTTCGTCAATCCTCAATTTTTACAATAGGCGCGATGGAAAGGGAAAATTCCTTGGTTCCATACGCGGTAAAGGCGATCATGATCCGGGCGTCGGCGCCGGAGCCCTTCACCGCCTGCACCGTGCCCTCCCCGAACTTGCGGTGGAGCACATGGTCGCCGGGCTTGAACAGCTGGTTCACGGCGCTTTGGGCCACGCTTTGCGCCACGGAAGGAACAAAGCCCTTCTGCACGCCGGGAATATTCAGCGCACCGCGGGAGCCCGCGGCCATGCCAGGCGTGCCAAAGCTCAGGTTCCTGGGCCTGTCCTTGCGGGCCACGGCGGCGGGTTTGGCCGGCTCCGGGGCGAAGCTGCGCCGGTTGGCCTCCGCCCATTCATCCGTAATGAGCCTGGCCGGAATTTCCTTGAGGAAGGGAGAGGGCGGATTATGGGTGATCTGATTAAAGATGGTGCGCCTGCGGGCAAAGGACAGATACAGCCGCTGCCGGGCCCTGGTAATGCCCACGTAGCAAAGCCTGCGTTCCTCCTCCATCCGCTTTTCATCCATAGCCACCCGCATGGAGGGGAAAATTCCTTCCTCCATGCCGGCCATAAACACGGCGTCATACTCCAGGCCCTTGGCGCTGTGCAGCGTCATCAGCGTCACGTACTGGGGCGCCTCCTCCTGCTGGTCCAGGTCCGTGACCAGGGCCACGTTTTCCAGGAAGGCTTCCAGCGTTTTATCGGGGCTCTGATTTTCAAATTCCTTGGCCGCGCCCGCAAATTCCATCAGGTTCTGCAAGCGGGTCTGCGCTTCTTCGTTGCCTTCGATTTCAAACTGCGCCTTAAGCCCCGTTTCCTTGAGCATGGTTTCCACCAGCTCGCCCAAGGGCAGCGTATCCTTCATAGCCGTCAGGCGCATGAGCAACAGGGCAAATTCGCCAATACACTTCCTGGGCCGGGAGGACAGGGCCTCCGGCGGGTCGTTTAAGACGGAAAAGAGGGGCAAATCCTCCTGCCGGGCGTGCTCCTGAAGCGCGGCCACGGTGGAATCGCCAATGGAGCGCTTGGGCGTATTGATGATGCGCACCAGCGACACATCGTCCGCCGGATTCACGATCACCCGCAGATAGGCCAGCGCGTCCCGGATTTCCTTCCGGTCATAGAACCGGGTGCCGCCGAAAATCTTATAGGGGATGCCCGCGCGGGTAAACATTTCTTCAATCACGCGGCTCTGGGCGTGCATGCGGTACAGCACGGCCATTTGCGCGTATGGCACCTGCATATGCTGAAGCTTTCGCACCCTTTCGCATATCCAGGCGGCTTCCTCCCGCTCGTCCCCGGCGCTGTAGAGGTGAATTTTTTCCCCTTCTCCGGCGTCGGTCCACAGCGCTTTTTCCTTGCGGCCCACATTGTGGGCGATCACCTGGTTGGCGGCGTCCAGAATATTGGCGGTGGAGCGGTAATTCTGCTCCAGCTTAATGACCTGGGCGTCCGGAAAATCCTTTTCAAAATCCAGAATATTGCGGATATCCGCCCCGCGCCAGCCGTAAATGGATTGGTCGTCGTCGCCGACGACGCAAAGATTGCGGCTTTCCTGAGTAAGCAGCCGTACAAGGGTATACTGGGCCGCGTTGGTGTCCTGGTATTCATCCACGTGCACATATTGGAAGCGCTGGCGATAATAATCCAGCACCGGCGGATGGTCCACAAACAATTGCAGGGTGCGCAGCAGCAGATCGTCAAAATCCAGGGCGTTGGCGGCGCGCAGCCGTTCTTCATAATAGCAGTACACATCGTGGAACTGCTGGCATTGGTAATCCTTGACAGAATCCTGGAACCATTCGTCCGGCGTGAGCATTTTATTTTTCGCGTCGGAAATCTTGTTGCGGATTTCCTTGGGCGGCGTGCGTCCCTCGTCCACGCCCAGGGCCTTTACCCCGTCCTTAATCACGCGCAGCTGGTCGTCGTCGTCATAAATGGTGAAGGAGCGCTGATAGCCCAGCTTTTCAATGTCCCGCCGCAAAATGCGCACGCACACGGAATGGAACGTGCCAATCCACATTTCATCGGCATCCGCGCCCACCAGTTTCTCCACCCTGTCGCGCATTTCGCGGGCCGCCTTGTTGGTGAAGGTCAGGGCTAAAATGTTCCAGGGCTTCACCCCGCGGGAAATCAAATTAGCGATGCGGTAAGTCAGGGTGCGGGTTTTGCCGCTGCCAGCGCCAGCCAGGATGAGCACCGGCCCCTCCAGCGTTTCCGCGGCTTTCCTTTGCATAGGGTTTAAAGCGGTCAAATCCATCATTTTTCCTCTTTTTCTTTATTTCGCATGCGGTCGATAGCCAGGCGGTACCCCTCCGCGCCGTACACCAGGCTGCGGTTCACGCGGCTGATGGTGGCCGTGCTGGCATGCGTGATCTGGGCGATCTGGGCGTAGGTAAGCCCTTGGTCCAGCTGCAGGGCCACGTCGAAGCGCTGCACCAGGCTGTTAATTTCCTGAATGGTGCACAGATCGTCAAAAAAGCGTTCCAATTCTTCTTTCGTCTTAAGGCACGATATCGCCTCCAGCAGGCGCGACATATCATCGTGTGTCATTACGCATTCCCCCCGTCTGTCCGGAACAAAGGATAGAAAAAATGGCCGCCGCAGGCCTGCTGCCAGGCATGGCGGCACAGAAAGCGGCGCTTGCTGTATCCATAGTATAGCATAAAAAGGGTAAAATTGAAAGCGTCCGAAAGAAAACAATTTTCAAACATTTCAAAAAATTGCACAAAAATGCGAAGGCTTTCGCGCGAATCCGAAAGCCTCCGCAAGGTCCGCCCTATCAGTCCACGGTTTGCCCGGTCAGGGCCTTCCAGGCGTTGCGCAGCGTCACTTGGTTGTTTACGCCGTAATTGGGATCATTTTTCTGGGCTTCGGCCATATCCCTCAGAAAATGGACGCACAGGTGGCCCCCAAAGCCATTGTCCGTAATGGTGCCGTACAGGTGGGGCCGGTTGTGCATGGTGGCCAGGGTCCATTGGCCGGAGGGCAATTGCACATATACCGGATGGATGTTCCAGGAGGTGCCGCCGAAGGAACGGTTCATGATCTGGGTATCCCGCCAGGAAGCGGGCTGGCTGTCGGCGTGGCGTCCCAAGGAATAAAATACCAGCTTCCAGCTTAAATGGGTGTTGGGGTCGAATACTGTAAAGGTCTGTCCCGCCTTTACGGTGGGCTTGATTTCGTTTTGCCAGTGCAGCAGTTTTAGTTCGCTCACAGCAGGGCCGTTTATCCAGCCCTCATTGGCGGGCAGCTCCTGCACCGGGGTGGAATAGGGCTTGCCCGCGCCGCCGTGCAGCACCTGGCGGGTCAGCGCGTCGGCAATGCCGCTGATAACCAGCCCGTTGCGCTGCTGAAAGGCCACCACGGCGTTATGGGTATCGGCGTCATAGGTGCCGTTGATGGAAACGGGATAGCCCAGCGCCTTCAGGTCCGTCTGCACCTGCTTAACCCCGTCGCCGGTATTGTCGATGCGAAGGGTGGTATAGGTAAGCGGCGCGGCCCCGGCCCTGCGGGCGTTATCGCTTTTGAGCACGGCGAAGGTCTGCGCCCCGGCCAGGCCGTCGGCGTTCAGGCCGTTCTGGGCCTGGAAGGCTTTCACAGCAGAAAAAGTCGCGTCGTCATACACGTTGGTGTTCTGCACGGTGTAGCCCAGCTCTGTCAGCCGGTTCTGCACCCAGGTCACGTCCGCCCCGGTCATGCCCTTTTTCAGGGTGCGGGTGTAGGCGGACGGGTCCTCCTCCTCGGCGTCCGGCTGGCCGGTAGGCGCGGGAGAAGAGCCCAGGAAGGTTAAAAATTTGCTCATCACATAGCCGGAAATACCGTTATAGGAAACCGCGCTCCATTCGGCCCCCCGGCTGTAAACGGTGAGGATGGCGGCGTTGGGAATAGAGGAAATCACCTTGGCAGAGGAGGACGCGCCGGAACGCAGGTTCAAGCCGCCGCCGGAGGTTGTTACCAGGGCCGTTCCAACGGCTGTGCCGGTGCCTGGCGCCAGGGTGGGCGCGGCCGTGGGCTGAGCGGTTGCCACGTCGCCGGGGA